>WRFF01000063.1 GCA_009778945.1 Clostridiales bacterium
AATTTCTGCCGCTCTTCGTCCGTAAAGCACGCGTTTCCGCGGTTGGATTTCGGGTTTTTCATGTCGATCTCTTCGTGCGCCACATTCATGTCGCCGCAGAGGACCACCGGCTTTTTCGCGTCGAGGCGCGAGAGATAGGCGCGCCTTGCGTCTTCCCATTCCATGCGGTAGTCCAGGCGCAGAAGCCCCTCTTCGGAGTTTCTTGAATTCGGCGTATATTCGCAGACCAAATAAAAATCCTCGTATTCCGCCGTGATCGAACGCCCTTCCGTATCGTGCCCTTCGGCTTCGATATCGTAAGCGACGGACAGGGGGGCCATGCGCGCAAAGACCGCCGTTCCCGAATAACCCTTGCGCTGCGCGCTGTTCCAGTACTCCTCGTAGCCCGGCAGATCAACGGCCGCCTGCCCCGGCTGCATCTTCGTTTCCTGCAGGCAGTAAACATCCGCGTCCGCCGTCTCGCAAAATTCGAGAAAACCCTTCCCGAGCGCCGAACGCAGCCCGTTCATATTCCATGTCACGATTCGCATTTTCTACCTCACAATTATTCTATAATCCCGTCCTATCTTATTTCCCCAGCTTCTCGATCAGGTACTCTCTCATGTATGGCGGGGCAAAAGCAAGTTTGCCGTGACCGGCGGGCCTTATCATGCCCGCTATCAAAAGCCTTAACCGATATTTTGAAGCATATCCGGGTGAAACGTGGAGACGCTCTTTGACTGCGGCGAAATCACTGACTGATTCATCCTCAGCCATCGCAAAAAGGAACTCATGATCCTTTATCGACAATTCCCTAAAGAGCATATCATGAACGTTCTTAAACAGTTCTATCTTTGCCAATTCGAGCGATTGCCGCGCAAGCTTTCCGTCTATTGCGCGACTGCCGTTTTTGAATAAGAAAAAGCCAAGGAGTTGTATCAAATATGGATAGCCTTCGGTAGACTTGGCTGACTCTCTCAGCGCATCACCAAGAAAGGTTCGCCCGGCATTGCTGAAGGCCTGCTCATAGGCGATCTCCACAGCCTTGATGTTTATATTTTCGAGTTCGACACGGCGAGCGCGGCGCAAAAATGTCAAAATCTTATCATTTAGCACGTCGTTGACGGAACTCGGAAGACCCGCCATCATTAGCGCAACGTCATATTCCTCCCGAACCAGATGCTGATAGGTTGTTGCAAACTCGCGCATATCCCCGGTATCGTTATGAACCTCGTCGATCAGGAATACCGTTTTGATTTTTTTAGCCTTTAGCTCATCAAGCAAACCGGAAAGCAGGAACCTAAAGCTGTGGGCCTCATTTTCATTCTTTTTAGTAAGGCCGACAGAAAACCCCAAAGCGCCTGCCGAAAAACCTTGAATGTCGTCAAAGCCTTTGCCAAACCAGCTCTTTCCCTTGCCGTTCCGAATGAATTCATCCAGAATTTCAAGCAGCATTCCATCCTGCGCGGTTACATTTATTATTGCATGCGTCTTTAAATCGAGACTCTGGTGAATATCTGAAAGGATCGCCGTCTTGCCCGAACCTCTGATTCCGGTGATTATGGTGGTTCTGTTTGGATCATTGCTATCATTCAGGCTCTGAAGAAAATCGTTTATAATGAGTTCACGGCCAATAAACTGTCTGGGGCGTTTCCCGAATTGAGGATTAAAGGGATTTGTTTCGCGCTCATTTGTCATTTTCATAATCTCCCTTATATTTCGTATTTTGATATTGTTTTCGTATTTCTATTTTCTATTCATAATTCTATGTTATCTTTCAATACATTTCAAGAGTTTTCAACTCTTTTCAACATCTTTCAAAAGTTTTCAACAAGAAAGAGGTCGCTCTTTACACCGGTTCCGGCATGAGGTGCGCCGTACCTTCGACCGGCGCGCCGTCCGGCAGGCGCAGGACTTCATTCTTGCGGATCCACCGGTAGAAGATAAAGGAGAGGATAAACGCCGAAACCTCCGCGATCGGATACGCGTACCACGCCGCGTCTACGCCGAAATACAGCGCGAGAAAATAGGCGGCGGGCAGGATGATGCCAAGCTGGCGCACCACCGAAATGACGAGCGCAAAGGTCCCGTGCGCGAGCGCCTGAAAGAAGCTGACGCTTACGATAGAGAAAGCGGCCGGGACCCAACTGATACTGATGGCGCGCAGCGCCGTGACGCCCATCTTGAGCATCTCGGCGTCGGCGTTGAAGAGCGTCATGATCTGAGGCGTGAAGATCCAGAACGCCGCCGTCCCGATTGCCATGATGATAAACGCGGCGCGAAGCGTCGTGAAATAGGCCGCGTTCACGCGCAGCCTGTTCTTTGCGCCGAAATTGTACCCGATAACGGGCAGCGCGCCCTGGTTGAGGCCGAGGACCGGCAGCAGCACAAAGGTATTCGTGCGGAAAAACACGCCGAGTACCGCCACCGCCGTCGTGGAATAGGTGATGAGGATCATATTGAGGCCGGCGGTCAGGACGGGCTGCACGGCCAGCATGACGAATGTCGGCGCCGCCACCGCGAGGATATCCCGCAGAATATCGGGGCGCGGACGAAAACCTTTGAAATGCACATGCACCAGCGTCTTCGTGCGGAAAAAGAGAAGGAGCGCGATGACACAGGTGATCATCTGCCCGAAGACCGCGACAGCGCCGGCGCCGGTGACGCCGAGTGCCGGGGCGCCGAAATAACCGATGATAAAGATCGGCGCAAGCACCGTATTGATGGCGCAGCCGACAAGATTGAAGACCATCGGATAGAGCATATTGCCCGTCGATTGGAAACAGCGTTCGATAACGATCGAAAAGCTGAAAAAACCGCCTCCGATTACGACAATGCGAAAATAGATCACGGCCATATCGAGGATATCCTGCGGCTGGCCCGCGCCGACAAAGAGCCCGAGGAAGGGGCGCGCGAGGAAGATCCCGATGACCGCGTACAGGATCCACAGCATCAGGGCCAGGAAGAACCCGTGCGTCGCCGCCGCATCCGCCTCCGACTGCCGCCTTTGGCCGAGCCGGCGTGAGATCAGGGACGACAGGCCGACGCCGACGCCGTTGTTGAAAGCGATCATAAGCATTTGCATTGGGAAAACGAGCGTCACAGCCGCGAGCGCATCCTCGGAAACCCTCGCGACAAAGATGCTGTCCACTACATTGTAGAGCGCCGCGACAAGCATGGAGATCATCGGCGGCATCGACATGTTTGCGATCAATTTGCCGACAGGCAGTATGCCCATCTTATTTTCTGTTCGTATCGTATTTTCCATTTACTACTATAAAGAAATATGTGAGCAAGCCGTAAGCCGGGTTCTGTCCACTCCCGTGGGAGATGGGCGGCCATCTATCTGGGAACGCCGTTACCGGCGCCCTCCGGGACGGGACGCTCCCGTCCGCCTGCGGTTCACCTTTCGGACAGCGGCGGGCAACCGCTCCCGCTCGCGCGGGGAATCCTTCGACCTTGCTCCGGGTGGGGCTTGCACGGCCGCCCTGTCTCCAGGACGCCGGTGGGCTCTTGACCCGCCATTTCACCCTTGCCTGTGCGGCTCAAAGCCGCCATCGGCGGTATGTTTCTGTTGCGCTTTCCCTATCGTTGCCGACGCCGGACGTTATCCGGCACCCTGCCCTGCGGAGCCCGGACTTTCCTCACGGTGCGGACGCGGATAAAGCGGTATTCCGCTTCACTCGCGTCCGCACCGCGCGGCCGCCTGGCTTACTCACATGAATAAACAGTATAGCATAATCCGGCCTTCGGCATTTGCGCCCGGCAGATTCCACTAAATCGGAGATTTTGGGAATCCTCGAGGGGCGCCTACTGGGCGGTCCAGCCTCCGTCAACCGTCAGCACATGCCCTGTCGTCATCCCTGCCTCTTCCGACGCCAGGAACGCCGCCGCGCATCCTATATCCTCCAGCGTCGCAAGCCTGCGCATCGGAATCATCCCCAGGACAAAATCGCGGTACGCGGGGTCTTCCAGGCGTTTTTTGGCCAGGTCCGTCATGGCAAATGTGGGCGCGACGCAATTCACGGTGATCCCGTATTCGGCATAGTCCAGCGCAAGCCCGCGCGCCATGGCGATCAGCGCCCCCTTTGTCGAGCAGTAAGCCGGCTGTCCCGGCCGCCCGACGAGCCCCGCCGTACTGGCGGTCAGGATCACGCGCCCATAATTCCGTTCTTTCATAAGAGGCGCCACCCGCCTGATGAGCAGCATCGCGCCCCGCACATTGATATCGAAATGCCTGTCCCAGGTTTCAGCGGATATGGTTTCGATGGATTCAACCGTGTTGATGCCCGCGTTGCTGCAGAGGATATCGATCGTTTTATAATGATCGATTATTTGATCGATCCCGCGATTGACCGCGTTCTCGTCGGAAACGTCCATCTCGACGGCGAAGCCATTCACGCCAAGCGCCGAAATCTCCGCTATTGCCTCTTCGGCGGAAACCCCCGGCAAATCGCAGATGGCGATATTGGCCCCCTGTCTCGCGAGCGCGGCCGCTATCCCGCGGCCGATCCCGGCGGCGGCTCCCGTGACAATTGCATTCCTGCCTTTTAAACTGAACATAACGCCCTCCTGCATTTCATGCGGCGCTTCCCCTTGCTTTGGCGGAAAAAGCCTGCTCGAGGATGATGGCGAGCAGCACGCCGACGAGTAATCCGTTGCTTGCAAACGGCACGATGATTTGCGGCAGATGTTCGAAGATTGTGAGCGGCTGCATCATAATCCCGGTACCCGTCAGCATCGAAATGCCGAGTACAAAGCCCAGACGTTCGGTAATCTTCGCTTTTTTAAAATTGTCCGTACCCTGTTTGACGATGACGGCGAACAACACGAGCAGCGCGCCATAGCCGACCGCCGGCGGGATCGCGGCGAAGAAGAGGCCGACCGGCCCGATGACGCCGAGGATGATCATCGCGGCGCTGCCGAAATAGAACGGCTTGCGCGTCGCTACGCCGGTCATGCGGATGATCCCCATCGAAGTCGCATATACGGCGAAGCCGATCGTAGCAAAAACGCCGGTCATCGCCGTGGAAATCCCGAAACACACCGTCCCGCGATTCAACTGTTTCTCCGAGAATTCCTCGCCGATCGCGTCGGCCGTGCCGAGGAAGCTCGCAATCACGTTGGCAAACAGCAGGAAGGAGCCGATGATGCAGGTTATAACCATACCCGGATCAAAAATGGGCGTACCCCACGGGAAAAACTGCGGCGGCTCAAAGAACGAGTGCATCTGCGACATATCCCCGAAACTCCCGATACCGGTCGCCGCCGCAAATATCCAGCCCGCCGCAACGCCGATGAGGATCGCGATGCTGCGCAAAAACGGCGTGGCAAAGATATTGATGACCACCATGACGGCCACTGTCACCCAGAACGCGATGAAATCCAGGGATACTATGTGGTCGCCGCCGTAGACGGTGCCGAGCATTCCCTGGATCATACTTTTCGAAAGCTGTATCGGCATGAGGATAAGAAAAACGCCGTTGACCAGCGGGGAAAACAGCCGCGAGATATACCGCATCTTTCCCGACAGCCCGAGTACGATGACGAAAACGCCCGCGATGACCATGCCGAGCTGCAGCGAAGCGCGCAGTTCGGCGAGATCGCCGCCCATCGCGCTGGTCACCGCCGCGAGATTGATCCATACGGTAAGCCACATTCCCGAAGGGCCGTCGATGATCGGATAGCGGTGGCCAAACCTCACCTGAATGATCGAGAGCACGCCGCAGAGGAAAAATGTCCGCAGCAGCATCTGGGAGATCTCCTGATCGGCAAGGCCCAGCGCCTTCGCGATAATCACCGGCATGATCGACGAATTCGCGATAAACATGATCATATGCTGCAGCCCATAGACCGTCGTTTCGCGGTTGCTGAGTTTTGCATCGAGCCCGTAACGCGGCGTGCTTTGTTCTACCTGTTGTTCCATCTGCTCTCCTGTCTTACGATATCCCGCAGGGTCAGGCTGCCTGCCTGACCGCTTTCAAACGATTGGCTACCATGCTACAATACTTCCCATGAATACAAATACGACTTCCAATCACACGCCCATTGTCACCTACGCGTCCGCCGCGGTCCTCGCGGGCGGAAAGAGCAGCCGGATGGGTACCGACAAAGCCCTGCTTACGCTTTACGACAATACGCTGGCCGGCATCGCAATCGAAAAATTCAAAAACGACGCGCGTTTTTCGGAGGTTCTGCTCTCGGCGAACGACGAAGCGCGTTACGCGTTCCTCGAAGTCCCGGTCATCCCCGACAGGATCAGGGACCAAGGGCCGCTGCAGGGGCTCATCGCCTGCCTCGCCGCTGCGCGGCGGGAATATACTTGCTTCCTGCCGTGCGACGCGCCGCTGATTCCGGAAGGCCTTCCGGGTTATCTCCTGGATGCGGCGTTTCTGGCGGACGCCGATGCGGCCGTTCCCGTCCGGGAAGGCGGGGAAGAGCCGCTGACCGCCTGCTACCGCAAGACCATGCTGCCCGTCTTTGAGCGCCTCGCTGAAAGCGGAAAGCGAAAAGTAAGCCTCGCCTTCGCGGACCCGTCCGTCCGTATCCTGCGCGTCGACTTATCCCTTCCGGAACCGGCGGGGCTTTTCGGCAATCCCGCTTCTTATCTGGTCAACGCAAACGACCCGGAGACCTTCCGCGCCCTGGGAAACGGGGACTGACCCGGCGCTTCCCCAAAAAACGCGCCCTGCCTACGCGGGGACCGGCATCTCCTTCAGATCAGGCGGGATAATCAGTTCCGCCTCCGTCGCGGCGATGACGTCCTCCGCCGTATAATCCGGATGTACTTCCGTCAGCACGAGGCCCTCGGGACGGACTTCGATAACCGCCATTTCCGTGATGATGAGATTGACGACGCCGACCGCCGTAAGCGGCAGCGTACATTCGGGAAGGATCTTTTTATCGATGCGTTTCACCTCGCCTGTCGCCTTATCTTTGACGACCTGCGTATGCAGCATTCCGACAATCACCTTCTTTGCGCCGACGACGAGATCCATCGCGCCGCCCATGCCTGCGACCATCTTGCCCGGAACGACCCAGTTCGCAATATTGCCGTGGGCGTCCACCTCCATGGCGCCGAGCACCGTCGCATCCACATGGCCGCCGCGGATGAAACCAAACGAAGTCGCCGAATCGAAGCAGCAGCCCATAGGCAGGATTGTGACAAGCCCGCCGCCCGCGTTCGTATAATCGACGTCTTCCTTGCCTTTCTCCGGCGCGGGGCCCAGCCCCATCATGCCGTTCTCGGACTGAAGCACGATCTCCACGCCTTCCGGCAGGTGATTGCCCACAAGCACCGGAAGCCCGATACCGAGATTTACGACGTCCCCGTCTTTCATTTCGAGCGCGGCGCGTGTCGCAATGATGGTCTTCGGATCGCGCGTGTCTTTCTTTATGCTATCGGCCATAGATATTCACCTCCCGCGATGCAGTCCACAAGAATGCCCGAAATCTCGATCTTATTCGGGTCGAGCGTGCCGGTTTCCACGATTTCCACGGCGCCGCAGAGAACCGTCTTGGCCGCCGAGGCCATGACCGGGTTGAAATTGATGGTCGTGCCGTGAAATTCGACATTCCCGAAAACGTCCACCCGGTTTGCGCGCACGAGCGCAAAATCCGCGGGAAGCGGTTCTTCCAGCAGGTAGTCCCTGCCGTGCATATTGATGACCTGTTTCCCTTCCGCGACGATCGTCCCGACGCCGGTCGGCGTGAGAACGCCGCCAAGCCCGTAGCCGGCCGCCCGAATGCGCTCCGCAAGCGTGCCCTGCGGCGCGAGGATGCATTCAAGTTTGTCTTCTTCCACATCGGTCCCCATGCGCGCGGCGACTTCGGGGTTGAGCCCCACATGGGACGCGATCAACGTTTTCACGAGCCCCGCGTGGATGAGTTTGCCGATGCCGCGGTTGGGATAGCCGGCGTCGTTTCCGATGACGGTCAGGTTTTTCGGCCCTTTTTTAACAAGCGCGTCAATCAGGTTCTCGGGGGAGCCGCAAGCCATAAAGCCGCCGATCATGATGGACGCGCCATCCCCGATCTGCGACACAGCCTCTTCGGCGGTCATGATTTTGTTTCTCAAAATTTCTTCCTCCTGCTTCTGTTTTGTGTTTTGCCCCGGCTGTTTAAACTTTCAGGACATAGCCCTCGCGGCGCGGCGCGGGCTCGGGAGGCTCGCCGTCGATATAGCCGAGCGCGAGCGCGCCGATCCCTTCGAATTTGTCCGGAACGCCCCATTTGGCAAGCAGCGCCTTGCCCTCGGGCGACGCAAATATCTGGCGCTCCCGATGGACCCAGCAGGAACCGAGCCCCGCCTCGTGCGCGGCGAGCATCATATAGGTCAGCACGCAGACGCCGTCTTCGACATAGGTATTCCCGTCGTTCGGCGCAAGGACGACCACGATGACAGGCGCGCCGTAATACGGATCGGTCTCCCTGCCCATAACCTCTGCGTTCATTCTGCGGAGCTGGTCCTGCGTCGCCGGATCGCGCACCACAACGATCTGCGGCAATTGTTTGCCCTGCCCCGTCGGCGCATAGACAGCAGCGTCCATAATTTTGTCGATTACCGCGTCCTCGACGGGTTTGCCCGAGAAATAGCGGATACTTCTACGCGTCTTTAAATTTTCAAGCGCATCCATGGCAATTCTCCTTCGTGAAATCTACTGCTCAGCGCGAACCCCTCGGCAAAAGCCGGGGGTTCGCGTATTCCGTTTGAATCGGTTATTTCAGGCTGAGAATCTGCCGCGCCTCGTCCGGCGTCGCTACTTCAGCGCCAAACTCTTCGATGACGCGTTTCGCGCGCGCGACGAAGACCATATTGTTTTCCGCGATCACGCCCTTCGTGTACTGCACATTGTCTTCCATACCGACGCGGACGTTTCCGCCCATCGCGATTGCTGCGTAGAGGGTTTCCATCGCCCCGTGGCCGACGCCGAACGTGCTCCAAGTGCAGCCCGGTACGAGTTCGTTCATATAGTCACGCATAAAGACAAGGTTCTTCGTGGTAGCCGCGATACCGCCGGCACAACCCATGCAGAACTGGAAATGCAACGGTGTTTTCAACACGCCCTTCTTCACGTAATACGCGGCGTTGGAAATCATACCGGGGTCGAAAGCTTCGATCTCGGGCTTCACATTCACTTCCTGCATAAGGCCGCCCAGCTTCTCAAGGAACGG
>WRFF01000064.1 GCA_009778945.1 Clostridiales bacterium
GTTCTTTGCGCCGGTGGATCGCAAGCGTCACCGCGGCCATCACCAGACAGAGTGCAAAGAAAATCGCCACGGTCGGCGTCCCGAAGTTGAGAAACGCCACCGGAAGCGTCAGGGTGTCAAAGATCAGCCAGCAGACAGGCACGGCAACGCCGGAAGCGATTGTAAGCAGCAGGAAAACCAACCGTGTGCGCCGACGGCTCCCGTAAGCCGGATCCGCGTATTCCGCCGCCGTGTCCGTTTGTTCCGAGCGCCGGTTGCGCGCGGCAAAGGTCGCGGCCAGAATCACGATAAAAATACCGAGCGCCGCAAGAATCAGGCTGAGGAAGCTCCAGACGCCGTACGCGCGTACGTTTCCGGCCGGGACGTTCCCGGCGGCGAGGTCCGCAAGAGGGCTGCCCGTTTGGGCCGCGAGGCGCGATTGATCCTGCGCGGAGAAACCTCTCGGGCCTCCGGATTGAGCGCCGCCGCCGTTTCCATTTCCGCCTCCGGCGCCCGGGGCAGGCGCTGTCTTTTGACCCCCGGTGGTCTGTTCCGCTTGCGTGACGATCAACGTCGTGGTTGTCGTTGCCGGAATGCGCGGCTGTACGGGCTGCTGGTTATCCGGCGCGGTCGTCCCCGGCGGCGGTGTGGCATTGTCCGGCCCGGAGGAAAGCGGCGCGACCGGCGGTGTCTGCGGCGTCTCCGAAGAACCGTCCCAATAGGGGATCCACTTCGCTGTGACCACTATATTATTCGTAACATTACCGAAGACTGTATCCCAACCGGTGAATACATATCCCGCCCTTGTCGGATTGTTTGGCGCCGTCGCAGCCCCGCCGTTGTTTACCTGCCGAATTGCCAGCGTATTGCCAAGGCCGTCTGTAAATGTTACCGTCCATGTTGAGATGGGGGGGGCGGTGACTTTGAGCGTTGACGTGACTGTGAGAAACGCCCCATTCGCATCCTTAAGTTGGTGGCCATCGGAATCCGTAACGGCGATTTTAACAAGATAGGAACCGGGAAGTAAGTTTTTAATATCACCTGGCTTTAAGGGGGAGTAAACGCCGCCGTTACCTGTGCTATACGCATAATAAGAAGCGCCGTAGCCATCCGCCGCATCGAGGCTTTGAAGCAGAGAGCCCGCTGTCGGCGAATCGCCGCGCGTGATCGTCAGTGCGCCCGGGGCCGCAATCGGGGTCCACCGGGCGTTATCCACCAAATTGCCCACAGAAAGATCATCTTCCGCAACGGTAGCCGTTGTAGAGGCTGCGGCGGAAATCGCGTCAAGGGAGAAACAGGTTGTCGCCGAATCGGCCTGATAATATCCTGAATAAGATAATCCGGCGCCTGCGGGGTTTCCCGCGTTCCACGTTGCAACCCCGGGACTGTTTGCGGTGCCGTTTGTATCCGCCATGGTTTCCTGGACTATCGAATTTAACGAAACAGTGGCGGTATCCGGAACGGTGGCGCTCACGCGGCCGCCGTGATCCACGCTCCATTTATAAATCGCCCCGACTGTTGTGGAGAGATCCTGATATAAGGAGCCTGGTTTGTTTGCGTTGATTTCCGCCATCCAATCGCCGCTTGCCGCTTTATATATGATATTGCCGGTTTGGAAACCGCCGCCGCCCGTATACCATTGCTCAATGTCGCGGGTAACCCCATCTGCTTCGATCTCGGTTGTGGACCAGCCGGGCACATAGCTTTGATCCCAGGTATAGGCCCCGGACGCCGCAGGCATAAGCTGCGTACCGCCGGTCCCCCCCGTGTTCATCTCAAAATCGCCGTTTTTAAGCGTGGTGGGGAATGCCCCTGTTGTCGGGTCCGTATACTGGCTCGCCGCAACAGAAACAGCGCTCCCTGTGAACACGCCGAAAACAACGGCCATGCAGAGGACTCCCGGGAATATACGGGATATCAACCATTTTGTCGCCAATCTATGACGCAACAACATCCACCCTTTCTGATCTTTTCCGCCACGCGCAAACCCTATCCTGCCAATCCGTTATCGCTGCCGAATATCCAAGATAGATATAATATAGTGTATCAGCAAAAAGGCCGATTGTCAGGCTTATTGACAAAAAATAGCGTAAAATGAATCGGATAAATAAATTAACATCGTAATTGGAAAGGAGAAAGTATTATGGAAAACATGTATTGCCAAAGCTGCGGCATGCCGTTCGACGAGGCTCATCGCGAACTGATCGCAAAAGAAGCGGACGGAAGCGACAGCGTCTATTGCACCTACTGCTATAAGGACGGTGAGTTTCTCGACCCCGACGCAACCGCAGAAGACATGATCGAAATGGCTGTGCCGCATTTGGCGCATAAGATCGGAGAGCAGACCGCACGGGAACAGTTATCCGAATTTATTCCGACGTTGGCGCGTTGGAGAGACAAATAGAAGAAGGGAATTCCCAAATTCGAAAAATAATAGCCTGTTTTGCGCAAGTGTCAATTTTAGAAGGCCGAATATGATACAATATGACTTTCTTACCGGTAGTAGGAGTTCAAGGCGCGTATTCGCGCCCATGCGGAGAGGAGGTTTGTTTTGAGTAAAGTGAAAACCGGCGATTATATGGCCGAAGCCGTACCGGGATTCGACCATCGCACCGCGATCGAAGAGGCCGCGCGCTGTCTGCTCTGTCATGACGCGCCTTGCAGCCAAGGCTGTCCGGCCGGCACGGATCCGGGAAAATTTATCCGTTCTATCCGTTTTCGCAATCCGAAAGGCGCTGCGGAGACCATTCGCGAAAACAATGTGTGCGGCGGGAGCTGCGCTTATGTATGCCCTTACGATCGCCTCTGCGAAGAGGCTTGCAGCCGTTGCGGCATTGACCGCCCGATCGAGATCGGCAAACTGCAGCGTTACGCCGTCGAACAGGAAAAAGCTTACCGCATGAAGGTCCTGAAAGCGCCGCGCGGCCCCAAGCGGGGCAACGTCTGCTGCGTCGGCGCGGGTCCCGCCTCGCTCGCCTGTGCCGCGGAACTCGCGAAAGCGGGCTACAAGGTCACCGTTTACGAGCGGGAGAAAAAAGCCGGCGGCGTTCTCAGTTACGGTATCACGCCGGCCCGGCTTCCGCAGAAGGTTGTCGATCAGGACATCAAGTCGGTCAGCGGCCTCGGTGTCGAGTTCGTTTTCGGGACGCAGATCGGAAAAAAACTTACGGTTCAGGACCTGCTTGACAAAAATGGGTATGACGCGGTGTTTCTCGGCGTCGGCCTCTGGAAGAGCGGCACAGTGGGCGTCCCCGGCGAGGATCTGAAAAATGTCCTGCGTGCCGTGGATTTCTTAAAGAAAGCGCGCGAAAGCGGCGGCTACCGGCAGGTAGCCGGCAAGAAAGTCATCGTGATCGGCGGCGGCGACGTTGCGATGGATTGCGCGACGACGGCCAGGCTAAACGGCGCGGACGTGCAGATTTGGTATCGACGCACGATTGCGGAAGCGCCGGCTGATATTGATGAGATCCACTACGCGCTGTCGCTCGGCATCGGTATCACGACGAATTTCGCGCCGAAGCGTTTCGACGGCAAGGACGGCAAGGTGGAATTCGCGGAATTCACCGGGCGCGACGGAAAGTCCGCAGCGAAGGCCGCCTGCGATTTCGTCATATTGGCGATCGGCCAGCAGGCCGAAGACCTCGCCGCTCTCGCGGACGGCGCGGACAAGAGCGCGAAGGGCTGCCTTGCGGTGCGAAAGGGCGGAAAAACGAGCCTGCCCGGCGTCTTCGCGGCGGGCGATATTGTGAACGGCGGCAAAACTGTGGTCGAGGCGGTCGCCGACGGCAAGACGGCGGCAGCGGCCATGATCGCATATTTAGAAAAAAAAGCGGATCGCGCAAAGTCCGTGAAGCCTGTGAAAACGGCAAAGAAAGGGGTGAAATAAAATGGCGGTGAAAAAAGACCTGTCGATCGATTTTCTCGGAAAACACTGCGAAAATCCCTTCTTCCTCTCGTCCTCTCCTGTGGGCGGAAACTACGATATGGTGGCGAAATGTTATGAAGCGGGCTGGGCTGGCGTCTTTTTCAAGACGGTAGGCATTTTCGTCGCGGACGAATGCTCGCCGCGTTTCGACATGACGAACAAGGATGGCGTGCCGTGGCTCGGCTTCAAGAATATGGAGCAGATCTCGGACAAGCCGACAGAGCAGAATTTTGAGTATATGTTCCGGCTGAAACGCGATTTTCCGGAAAAGATCCTCGTGGCGACAATTATGGGCGCAAGCGACGAAGAGTGGACGAAACTCGCGAAGATGTGCGATCAGGTGGGCGCCGACCTCATCGAGGGAAATTTCAGCTGTCCGCAAATGACGAGCCACGCGATGGGCAGCGACGTCGGCTCCGACCCGAAGCTTGTCGAGCGTTACTCAAGGGCTGTCACGAAGGCGACGAAGATCCCGTTTATCGCGAAGATGACGCCGAATATTACGAGCGTCGAACCGTCCGCCCGCGCGGCGGCGAAGGGCGGATCGAAAGGCGTCTCCGCGATCAATACGCTTAAGTCGATCACGAATATCGATCTCGAAAACCTGACCGGGATGCCTGTCGTTGCCGGCAAATCGTCCATTTCCGGATACTCGGGCGCGGCCATCCGGCCCGTTGCGCTGCGCTTTGTGGTGGATCTGCTGAAGGATCAGGAACTCATGGGCAAAGGCGTTGAGATATCCGGCGTCGGCGGCATCGAAACCTGGCGCGACGCACTCGAATTTCTGCTGCTCGGCGCGCGCAATGTGCAGGTCACGACCGCGATTATGCAGTACGGGTACCGTATCGTCGAAGATATGATCAGCGGCCTTTCCCACTGGATGGACGAACGCGGATACGATCATGTCGAAGATTTTCTCGGGCTTGCGCTCGGCAATATGATCCCGGCGGAAGATCTCGACCGCAGCTTTCAGATCCTGCCCGCTTTTGACAAAAAAACCTGTGTGGGCTGTGGGCGCTGCTACGTCTCGTGCTATGACGGAGCGCATCAGGCGATCGACTGGGACGAGAAGAAACGCCGTCCGGTACTGATCGAAGACAGCTGCGTCGGCTGCCATCTCTGCCTGAACGTCTGCCCTGTAAAGGATTGCATCACGCCGGGCGAAGTTCGCTGGAAACGGCGCCCGAAAAAGACGCCGCCTGTCATGCAGCGTCAATATGATTGAAATTCTTGAAAGTGCGCTTCGGCGCACTTTCTCTTTTCCCGTGTACTTTCTTTCTTTTCGTGCTGTTTGCGGAATACGCAGGAAACAGATATAATTTTATCCATATAATTTAGGCGAGGAACATATAAGCAAGTTAAATGAACGAAGAAGACCTTACAAAATATTTTGCAAAATCAGAACTGATTCCGGCAATCATTCAGAACGACCGGACGGATGAGGTGCTGATGCTTGCGTATATGAACGAAGCGTCGCTCCGGAAGACTCTCGAAACAGGTTATACCTGGTTTTTCAGCCGCTCCCGTGGACGCCTTTGGCAGAAAGGAGAGGAATCCGGGCATGTACAGCGTGTGGTGCGGATAATCGGCGATTGTGACAGCGACACACTGCTCGTTCGCGTCGAGCAGACAGGCGCCGCCTGTCATACGGGCAACGCGACATGTTTCTTCACGGAGCCTATTTACGAATCGGAAAAAGCAGGAACTGATTGAGAGGCGGTATTTGCCGGTAAGGGCTGATGGTATCCGGCGGAAAGGCAGAAGATGGCCGATATTGATATTATAAAGGAACTCTATGAGATTGTAGAACGCCGCAGAGCCGAGCGGGAGGAGGGCTCCTATACGGCCTATCTTTTTGATCAGGGCCTCGATAAAATTTTAAAAAAACTTGGCGAAGAATGCAGCGAGACAATCATCGCGGCGAAGAACCTGGAAAACACACGGTGCGCGGATACGGAGGCGGCGCTTCTCGGGGAAATGGGGGATCTGATCTATCATTTGACAGTATTGATGGCGTTGTCGGATATTCGTCCGGAAGCGCTTGAAGCGCTCCTGCGTGAGCGCATGGCGCATACGGGGAATCTAAAGCCGCCGCGGGACGCAAATCGGAACACATGAGCAGGCGAAGCGCTTTGCGGAACAAAAAATGTGTTTCTGTGGCGGGAGAGAAATGTCGAACGATAATCAGACAGGAATAGAGAGCCGAGGAATAGCATCCTGGTAAAGGAAAAAAATACCTTACAATAATCAGGCAGTAATTATGGAAGAGAGCGGTACTTATTTGACAGAGACAGAAAAGCAGATGGAACCCAATCATTTGGTAGAGCGTGCGGTCGCAGGTGATGTGTCGGCGTTCGAACAACTGATGCGGGAAAACATGAAGACTATTCTCTATCAAACGCGGCGGTATATCCACAAGCCGGAGGATGCGGAAGACGCGGCGCAAGAAGCGATTATCGCCATGTATCAAAGCATCGGGACTCTGCAAAATACGGAATCTTTCAAGCCGTGGATGTATCGTTTGATTAAATTCACCTGTCTCAAATATGTACGGACACGGGATTCCGGGCCAAATGGCGGAACGCTTGTGGACGTGGATGAATATGCGGAATATCTGCCGGATGAGAGCCGCGGCAGCGACCCGGCGGAGTGGCTTGAAGATCGGGAGCGGTTGGAGGCAATCGTATGTTTGATCAACGGCCTGCCCGAAAAACAGCGCGAGTCGATCATTCTGTATTTTTACGACGGATTGACCTACAGGGAAATTGCACAGGCGATGGGGAACACCATCAAAACTGTGTCAACAAATATTATGAAAGCAAAGAAAAATATCTTGAAGGGAATAAAGGAGGAAGATCTCGGATCAATGCTGACAGCGGCGATTTCCCTTGATGCGGGGGCCAAATTGGCCGGGATCAATCTGACGGCTGTCCATCAGGCGGCGATGGCAGGCGTCGGAAATGCGGCGATGCATACGACAAGCGGCGCGGCGGGGATCGCGCGTACCCGTCGCGGCCAGGGCGCCTCTGTTCTGGTCGGCATCTGCGCCGCGGCTGTGTGCATTCTTGCCATCAGCTCCGGAAGCCTGTTCCCTGCAGGTTCTGCGCCGAATGCGCCGGCGTCACAGGCGCCTCCGCCTGCCGTCACGACACCTGTCACTCCGCCGGCTGCGCCGACGGTGCAGGCTGATATTGTTTTTACGGGTGGCGAATGCCCCTGCGGTCATCTCAATCCGCAATCCGCGGCGTTGGATCTCCAAGGGCATGACCTGTCTGTAATATCTTGGGCAATTTTGTCCGGGAATGTTGAGATTCGCAACGGCAACGGCCGTGTCGCTGCGATTTCACCGGGCGCGCTCGCGGAGGGGGACTATCTCATCCGCTATACCATAGCGGGAGAGGGTGGTATGAAAGCTAACGCAGAGCGCGCCTTTACTGTGCTTCATGGGAATTACGATCCGGCGCTCTTTGACTGAGCCCGGATCGGGGAGAGTACAGAAAACCCGTGGCGGAGGACCACGGGTTTTATTTTGCCGCGATTTTTCGGTTTACCGGATGGGGATGGCATGACGGCGCAGTTCGCCCTTGATGTCGCCGACCGTGTATTCGCCGTAATGGAAGATGGAGGCCGCGAGCGCCGCGTCCGCCGGAGTTTCTTCAAAGAGTTCCGCAAAGGATGCGAGGCTTCCGCCGCCGCCCGAAGCGATCACGGGGATCTCGACCGCCGCGCAGACTGCGCGCAGCATTTCCAAATCGAACCCTTTTTTTGTTCCGTCTGTGTCCATGGAGGTGAGCAAAATCTCCCCTGCGCCGAGCGCCGCGCCGCGGCGGGCCCAGTCCACGAGGTCCAAACCCGCAGGCGTACGGCCTCCGGCAATAACGACTTCCCAAGAAAGAGGGCCGTCCCCTTTTGCTCTGGCGTCGATCGCGAGCACAACGCACTGGCTTCCAAAGAGGCGCGCGGCGTCCGCGATGAGCGACGGATCCTTTACGGCCGCGCTGTTGACCGCGACCTTGTCCGCGCCCATGCGCAGCATCTTCCGAAAATCCGCCACGCTGCGTATTCCGCCGCCGACGGTGAGCGGTACAAAGACTTTTTCCGCCGTCCGGCGCACGACTTCCGCCATAGTGCTGCGCTCTTCGAACGTCGCGGTGATATCCAGAAAGACAATCTCGTCGGCGCCCTGCCGATTGTACTCTACGGCGCATTCGACGGGATCCCCTACGTCGCGGATGTCCGTAAAATTTATGCCCTTTACAACGCGGCCCGCATCCACGTCAAGGCAGGGAATGACCCTTTTCGCGAGCATTGCTTTCAGTCTTCCCTGCGCTGGATGTCTTCGACGTTGATCGCGCGCGTATGCTCGATATGCGGCCAGATATTGCGGTCGAACGGCACGGCCAGGAAAATCGGAAGCGTCGTATAGAGAAAGAACGGGAAGGTAAAAGCGTAGCGCAGCACGGTACGGCGCGGCGCATAGATATAGGGCTTTTCCGTCCACACGGTGATGAAGCCGATAACGATGAGCGACAGGTAGGTTGTCAGGAGAAATACGCCGAAATAAAGCAGGATCGTCGATATATCCATACCGGTCACGGCCTCGCGGATGATATTGATCACATAAAAAACGAGCGTCCCGACAAAGAGCAGCGACGCGCCCAGCACGCTCATAAGCATATCGTAGCAAGGGAAAGCCCGCTTTGAGACCGCGCGCCACAGCATCGGCCCGCCGTACTTTGCGTAGGACTGGAAGTACCCCTTGATCCAGCGCATCCGCTGATTCCAGGATTCGCGGAATCGCGTCGGCTGTTCGTCGTAGAGGATTGCGTACGGCGTATAGCCGATCCTCTCGTCGCGCACCGTCATCGCAAAGGTAAACTCAAGGTCTTCCGTAAGGGTGAAGTAATTCCAGCCGCCCAGCTCACGCATCAGATCGGCGCGGATTGCAAAACCGGTGCCCAAAACCTGCGCGCTCAGGTGGAACAGTTCGCGCGCGCCGTTCATGGTGCGGGATTCGTGCAAAAACCAGACGGCATAGCTCGCGGCGAGCCAGTTGTCGCCGAAATTTTTGGAATTCCGGTAGCTGGTCACAGCCCGGTAACCGGAGCCGAGCGCATCGTTTATCGCGGCGATGAAGCCGCCATCCAGGATATTGTCCGCATCGATGATGATAAATCCGTCATAGTCCCAA
>WRFF01000065.1 GCA_009778945.1 Clostridiales bacterium
GAACTCCTCCTGTCCGGAGACGGTCCGGTGCTGTTGAATATCTCCGTATCACGGTTTTCCAAATTGCAGGACGGTTCGGAAGATGCATCCGCGCCGTCAGACCCATTGGCGGAATACCGGTTTGCGCTTATAGAGGCCGGTGTGGCTGTCCTTTCCGATTTCGACGCCATCCATGTACAGACAGAAGCCTGGGTACGGGCGGCGCTTGCGCTGGCTGTGTCCTCCAAGCCTTCCGCGGGGTTGGGCCCGAAAGAAGAAGAGGCTCTCTTTGCGAAAGCGCTGTATAACGGTGAAAAGTGTGACAAAATGCTGGACGGACGTCCGAAATTCCTTGCAAATCCGAATGACTGCGGCCGCGTCCGATTGCTGGCCGGAAACCGCGAAGCGCTTACGACGGCGGACGCTCAGTTTGAGGCTGTTTTTGAGAAATTCAAGACAGACGCCGCCTTTCTCGCGTTTGGCCCGTGTGTGCGGAAGGAGGGGGCCGCCGGCGCGGATCCGGTTTTCGGCGGGCTGGCGGAAGTGGTGCCTTATATGCGCCTTTTCGATACGGCCGCTGACGGGAACACCCTGATCGGTGTTGCTTTCGGCTATGCATTATCCGGCGGGCGCGTTATGGCGACTTTGCCCGCCGATGATTTTCTTCCGGTGCGCCTTGCCGGGCTTATGAGTGCGGTACATTCTTCCCGCATGACAAACGCAGGCGCTTTCCCGCTGCCAATCGTCCTGAGGCTGCGCCTGAACAAGGATGGCGCAGACGGCGGCCTGTCCGCCTGTATGCGGATACCCGGGCTGAAATGCATTATGCCGGCGACCCCCTGGGAGGCAAAGGGCGTTTTGGCAAGCGCGCTTTCCGGCATGGACCCGGTGGCCTTTTTTGAAGCGGAGAGCGTTCTTTTCGAAACGGATTCACGCGGGACCCGCGTCCCTGCGGAGCCTTATGAGATTCCGTTCGGCGATGTCCTGCGCGCGCGAATCGGAGGGGAGATAACCATCCTTTCGGCCGGCGCCGCTTATGCGGGCGCAATGGCTGCCGCGAAGGCGCTTTCGGAAAACTTTAATGTGGAAGCGGAAGTCTTTCAGTTACACAGTCTCGTACCGCTCGATTTTTCGATGATCCTGGATTCCGTGAAGAAGACGGGACGCGTCGTACTGGCCGGGATGCCCGACATACCGCTTTCGGACTTGGCCGGAAAGCTTAGCGAATGGTGTTTTGACCAGCTTGACGGGCCGCCGGTCATCGTCTTTCCGGATCTTTTCCGCGGCCCCGGTGCGCAGCGGGAAGCGGATTTCTGTACGGATATCCTGGACGCGATCCATACGCGGTTGTTGCCTCTGAAGGATTACGCGCCGAAGAGCGGCCGTTTCACAGAACTCGAACAGATTCGCCGCGCGAAAGAAGGGCTCTGAAAGAAGCGGGTTATCTATGGAACGCATCGTTGTAATCGACGGCAACAGCCTGGTTTTCCGGGCGTATTATGCCATGCAAACCCCGATGATCACAAGCCGCGGCGTGTATACGCAGGCGGTTTTTGGTTTCTTGAATATGTTGCTGAAAGCAGTGGAAGACAATGCGCCGGACTATATTGCGGTTTGCTTTGACCGCAAGGCGCCGACCTTCCGGCATCTCGAATATGAGGGATACAAAGCCGGGCGTCCCAAAACGCCGAATGAGCTGTCCATGCAGTTGCCGTATATAAAAGATATTCTCGCAGCCATGCGCATCCCGATTCTTGAATTGGACGGCTATGAGGCGGATGACCTGATCGGTGCGGTATGCCGGCGTGCGGAGCAGGCGGGGCTGGAGGCGCTTGTCATTACAGGGGACCGCGACGAGCTGCAGCTTGTGTCGGAACGCGTGAGCGTTTTGATCACAAAGAAGGGCGTCTCCGACTTTGAGTTGAACACCCCGGCTTCGATGCGGGAAAAATACGGTTTTGATCCCGCATATTTCGTGGATTACAAAGGGCTTATGGGGGACAGTTCCGACAATATCCCCGGCCTTCCGGGCGTCGGGGAAAAGACCGCGCAAAAACTTATCGCGGAATACGGAAGTATTGAAAATATCCTCGCGCATACGGCGGAACTCAAACCGGACCGCATACGGACGATTGTGGAAGAGAACGGCGATCTGGCGGTTATGAGCAAAAGGCTTGCGACGATTGTGACCGATGCGCCGATTGAGATTGATTTTGAGGATATGCGCATACAGCCGTGGGATGTGGCAAAGCTGCGGAATATCTATACGGAGCTTGAGTTCCGCATGTTCCTGAAAAAATTGGACGCTTATACGAAAAAAATGCCTGCAGCGGAATGCAGCCCGGCGGGTATTTCGCCGGCTGTTCCTGAAGAAAATATTGAAATTTCAATTATTCAAAGTAAAAGTGAATGGGATGCGGCGCAAACAGCGCTTGCGGGCGCGGAAGGGCTCACCCTCAAGCTGCTTGGCGATGATGGGCATGTAGAAACACCATTAGTATACGCAATAATTATTATGGTAAAGCAAACGGCTTATGTGGTGCACAGTTGGAACGAGGCGGGGCTTTTGCGGGCGGCGGCGGCGGAAATCCTGAAGCTGGTGACGAACGGCGCTCGCTTGTCGGGATTTTCCCTGCAGGAAGATTTGTATAAATTGCTGACAATCGCGCGCGGCGGCGGTGCGGCGGACCCGTTTGGGCAGACGTCGATCCGGGACGATGCGCATATCGCACATTACCTGCTCGCACCGAGCGCGGGAGGCTTGTCGCTCGCGCAGATCGCGCTGACCCACGCGGGCCTGTCCATCCCCGAGCCGCCCCATCTTTCGGGAGGGCTGCTCGCGGTCTCTTCCGAGGATATCTGCGCCTATGCAAGGGGCTTCTGCACGGCGGTGCGCGCACTTACGCCTCTCTTGCGCACAAGGCTGGAGTCGGAAGGGCTGCTGCGCCTCTATGAAGACGTTGAGCTGCCGCTTATCCTTTCACTCGCTTCTACCGAAGTGAACGGGTTTGCCTTCGATGCGGGCGCGCTTTCCGATATCGACCGGGAGATTATTCTGCGCGTGGATCAGTTGACAGCGGTGATCACGGAACTGGCGGGCGTCTCTTTCAATATCAATTCCCCAAAGCAACTGGGAGAGGTTCTTTTCGAGCGGATCGGGCTTCCGGGCGCCAAGAAAAATAAAAATGGGTTTTCAACGAGCGCGGACGTCCTTGAAAAGCTGCGCGATACCCATCCGATTATCGAAAAAATACTGGAATACCGGATGCTGACGAAGCTCAAAAGCACCTATATCGACGGGCTTCCCGCCTTCGTATCGGAAGACGGGCGGATCCGCTGCCATCTGCAGCAAACCGTTACGGCGACCGGCAGGCTTTCGTGCACGGATCCCAATCTTCAAAACATCCCGGTG
Organism: Clostridiales bacterium; assembly: GCA_009778945.1. Taxonomy (GTDB): domain Bacteria; phylum Bacillota; class Clostridia; order Peptostreptococcales; family Anaerovoracaceae; genus WRFF01. The sequence continues at coordinate 3,392 of WRFF01000065.1, forward strand.
CGGCAGGAACCCGGCCGGTCCCTGCGCAAGGCTTTTGTGCCCGGCGGGGCGGATACGCTGCTGATGGGCGCGGATTATTCGCAGATCGAACTGCGTATCCTTGCGCATCTCTCGGAGGATCCGTCGCTGCTTGCGGATTTCGAGAGCGGCGCGGACATCCACCAGCGCACGGCGGCGCGCGTGTTCGGCGCCGGCAGTGAGGATGCCGTGACGGGCGAACAGCGCAGCGCCGCGAAAGCGGTGAATTTTGGCATTATTTACGGGATCAGCAGCTTCGGGCTCTCGGAAAACCTGTCGATCACGCGCGCGGATGCGGAGCGCTATATCGCGGAATATTTTGAGAAATATCCCGCCGTCAAGGCGTATTTGGACGGCAGCGTTGCGGAGGCGAAGGCGCTTGGCTATACGACGACAATCTTTGGGCGCAGGCGCGCCGTTCCGGAGATCACGGCGTCCAATTACAGCACGCGGCAATTCGGGGAGCGGCTTGCGATGAATTCACCGATTCAGGGTGCGGCGGCGGATATCATGAAGATTGCGATGAACCGCGTCTACACGCGTCTGCGGGCCGAAGGGCTGAAAACCGAGATCATCCTGCAAGTACACGACGAACTCATCCTTGAAGTCCCGACGGATGAGACGGAAACGGCGGTGCGCGTGCTGAAGGAGGAAATGGAGGGCGCGGCAATTCTGAAAGTCCCGCTCCTCTGCCAGGTCAAGACGGGACATTCCTGGTACGAACTGAAATGACAGAAATAGAACAGGCTCCAAGACGGATCGGCCTCACGGGCGGGATCGGCGCCGGCAAGAGCCTGGTAGCCGATTATTTGCGCGCGAAAGGCTTTCCCGTGATCGACGCGGACGAACTCGCGCACGAGGCGACGGCGCCGGGGCAGCCCGCGCTGGCGGAAATCCGCCGGAACTTCGGAGACGAGGTCTTTTCCCCAAACGGCGCGCTTGACCGCGCGGCGCTCGCGCGGCTCGTTTTTTCCGATGCCGAACGCCGCACGGCGCTGGAAAAACTGCTCCACGCGGAAATTTTTCGCCGTATGGAGAAGGCAATCGCCGCGGTAGATTTGCAGACGCCCGCTGTCTTTCTCTCCATCCCGCTGCTTTTCGAGACCGGCGCGGAGCGAATATGCGACGAGGTCTGGCTTGTGACGGCGGACGAAGGCCTGCGCCTTTCCCGTGCGATGGCGCGCGACGATGCTCCCGAAGAACAGGTGCGTGCGCGCATGGCCGCGCAGCTTCCGGAAACGGAAAAACGCGCACGTGCGGATATCTTGCTCGAAAACGACGGCTCTCCCGAAGCCCTTCGCGCCCGGATTGACGCGCAGCTTACCCGTTTCTGACCACGGATTCTTTTACCGGCGCGCGGGAGCCTGGCCTTACCGTACGGGGCAGACGCCGCTTTCGCAGCCGTCGTTGCCTATATCGAACTCCGTTTCCTCCCTCTCGTATTTTGAGATGAGGGAGGGGGTGAAAGGTTTCATTGCGGCCACGCGCCCCTCGTATTCCTTTTCCGTGATTTCCTCGAATGGCAAAAGATTATAAAAAGAGTCGTCAAAACTCAGGAACGTGATGCCTACGACATCGTCCCAGTTCTCCCAAACCCATTGCTCGACAGCCTCCCATTCGTTTTCACGCACATGCACTGTGATGGAGCAGTTGTGGTCGACATAATGCTCCATGAACATCTTGTAGATCTCGAGCTGGTCGATGGCGGAGACATCCGCTTTGATCTTGCCCGCCGGCGCCTTGACCGGAAATTCGACGACTTTGACGGTTGCGTTTGCCAGCGTCTGCCCGACTTCCGGAAAGACCGGATAACCGAGCTCTTCGCAGACTTTCACGAGCGGGTCGTGCGCCGAAATGCGGATACGCCGCACATAATAGGGTGCGTGCGAGAAATGGACGCCGCTTGAGACGACCGGGAGCAGCGAGAGCGTGCCTTCGGGCTTGACCGTCGTGACGAGCAGGGGGGCTTCCAGGCCGAGCTCCTCCGCATATTCGCGCGCCGCTGTCTTTGCCGTTTCGCGCAGCTCTTCGAGCAGGGCGGCCTGCGCCGTGTTGTCAAGGCCCGCCGCGTTGACCATATCCTGCCAGCCGGTCAGCGAGCAGCCGAGCAGGCGGTCCCGGTGCTGCACGGCGTTCCACTCAGGGATTTCGAGCTCCGTGCAGGTCATGCGGAAGCCTGCGCGCGCCGAGAGCCGCTGCGCCTGAAGCAGCCCCTCCTTGTCAAACGTACCGTCCTCTCCGACGAAGGCCATCGTGTTGAGCGTCGTCAGGTTGCAGAGCCCCTTGCTGTCCAAAAGGATTTCGGCGCAGGGATTGACGCCCTGGAAATTCGGCCGCCGTTTTTTGCCCGCTTCCTCGTTGACCCAACCCGGCTCTCCGCTGTACCGTACCTGCTGGATATGCCGGCTCAGTGCCTCGCGCGTCGGTTTGTGCGAATAATAAATCGAGTTGTTGCTCATCATGCGGTGGCTGAGTTCCGGGTCGATGACCCACTGTTCGTCCACTTTCTTGTAGAGCTCGCTCTTCGCGCCGATGCAGTCTTCGTCGTCCTGATCGACCAGGCAAATTTCCGCTGTGCGCCGCACGCCGCCGACGACAACATTTTCGCCGACGATATTGGCGAGGTCAAGGCAGTCAATCGGACACAGCCGGATTGTTTCCGCCGCCTGCCGCGTGGCCGCCTTTTCAAAGACGCGCACGATTTTTGAAAACATATTTTTCATGCTCTGATGCCCGCTCGCGGTGCCGCCGAACGTCCGAAGCCGGTCGCCTTTCGGGCGCACATGGTCGTAATTCAAAATAACTCTGCGGATCTTGCGGTATTCCGCGCTCCAGAAGACGCGCAGGAAATAGTCAAGCGACTGCACCCAACCCTCTTTACTGTCCCCGATCGTGATCTTCACCGTGTCGCCGTGCGTGAATTCGACCGAAGTGCTGTCCTGCCGGAGGCTTCGCAGGATCGGCGTATAAGACTCGTGGAAGACTTCGATGTCCGTGCGGATCGGCGGCAGTTTTTCAATATCGGATTTGAGCACACGCACGCCGACGCCGCTGCCGACCATCAGCAGATAGAAGATGTCCCGGTATGCGGCGAAGCTGTCGATCACTTGGAAGGCGCAGTTGAAATTGGCCATCGGGTAATGTTTGGAAACGTCCGTGCTGCCGACCCAGAACGTGCGGCCCGAGAGGAACTGCTTGAGCTCAAAGATATTTTTATAAAGCTGTTCGGCCTCCGCCTTGGATGTCGGCACAAGGCTGCAGTTGTACTCGACGGCGCGGCGCACGGTCTCCCACCAGTATTCGCGGCGATGCTCGTCGGGATCGAAGCGCGAATACGTGCGGTAATAGACAAACGAACCGAGTTGATTCATCGGGGACGGCAGGTGCTTGTAGCGGCCGACAAACTCCTCGCTGAGCAAACGCCCGTCGCGGCGTTTGCGCGCATCCCGCGTCTTGTCGCGCTCGTACCGGTAGATGATGAATTTTTTGGCGGCCGCCCGGCAGCCGTTTTCCATAAGGAAATCTTCTACGAGATCCTGAATATCCTCGACATTGACCTCTCCCGGACTGCGCTCGACCTGTTCACCGACCTGCCGCACGATATCGGCGGCGAGAAGCTGGTCGACTCCCTGGGTCGTTTCGAGCATTGCGTTTTCGATCGCTGTCTGAATCTTGGCGCCATTGAATTCAACGCGCATACCGTCGCGCTTTACTACCATTGTCATGACTTCCTATACCTCTCTTTACCGTTTTCGTCAATAACGGCGGTCTGCGGGTGCGTTTCGGGCGGATCCGCAAACCACTATTTCTTGCGGTTTTTTTGTTAGCGAGCACATTATATAGTAGTATGTGAGCGCAGCGCAAGAGGATTTTGAGGAATTTTTTGCGAAAAACCCGCAGAAACGGCGTATGTATCCAAACTGTAATACGGGGGTTTACTTTATCTGGAAAGGGTGGATTTTTTTCCGCTGTTTCCGCTCTTTGGAGGCAGGGCGCGGAATCAGCTAAGTAGGATATTCTTCGGAGATCAGCGCGAGGGCGCGTAGCGCGTCAGCGACGCCGCTGTGCTCGTTGTCCAATGTGATAAGGTCGGCGACGGCTTTCGCTTCGGGGACGGCGTTTTCCACCGCAACGCCGATGCCTGCCCAGGCGATCATCTTCGCGTCGTTTTCGCTGTCGCCGAAACAGAGGCAGTCGGCGGGTTCCATGCCCTCGCGCGCGCAGAGGAAATCGAGCGCAGCGGCCTTTGTGACGCCTTTGCCGCCGATCTCGAAATTGAAGGGCATCGAGGAACACTGTTCGAAGAGATCCCCGTGCGCGGAAAGAAATGCGCGGATGCGTTCTCTCACCTCATCCGTGCCGAAGACGAAATTCACGTTTTCGATCTTATGGATATGCGCGTCCACCGCTTCGGCGATATCCGGGACAGGGTTGCGGGACTCCAGGAAATAGTCCAGAAACCAATCGGGAATCGCCTCGTGCCGCTCATACCGGTCCGCCTGTACATAAGGGGAGCCGTCCCAAAAGAACTCGCAGAGCACGTCCGGGTCTGAGAGCAGAGGCCAGATCGCGCGGATTGCTTCGGGCGACAGGTAGCTTTCGCGCAGCAGCGCGCCTGTTTCGTTATCGTGGATTTTCGCGCCGTTGCTGCTGATCAGATACCGCATCCCGGAAATCCGAAGCACCTGTTCGGGCAAGGCGGAAAAAGCGCGGCCGGTCGCCGCGCAGAGCACAAGGCCGCGCGCCGCGCAGGCCTCCAGCGCCTTTTGGTTTTCTTCCGGAACGCAATGTTTGCCGTCGAGCAGCGTGCGGTCCAAATCTGTCGCGACCAAGCGAATCCGCTTCGCCCGCTCGCGCAATACCGATAAGTCTGTCATAGGCCAAGTATAGCATATGCCGGCGAATACCCGTTTGACAAAAGATCGGGCGATTAATAAATTACAGAATTTCCTGCGCGGTTTTTACGATTTGTTCGGCGCCGGGCAAATAAGCGTCCTCGAGAACCGGCGAAAAGGGCACGGGCGTAAAAGGCGCGCCGACGCGCTTGATCGGTTTTTTCAGCGCGTCAAAGGCTTTGTCTGCGATGCGCGCCGCGATCTCCCCGCCGAATCCTGCATGCAGGGTCGCTTCATGTACGACAACCACGCGGCCGGTCTTTACGGCGGAAGCGAGGATGCTCTCCTCGTCGAGCGGCGTCAGGCTCACGATGTCGACCACTTCGGCGGATACGCCGCGCGCGGCAAGCATGTCCGCGGCTTCAAGGCAGGTATGCACCATGCGGCCCCAGGTGATGAAAGAGATGTCCTTGCCCGCGCGGACGATATCGGCCCTGCCGAACGGCAGCGTAAACGGCCCGTCGGGGACATCCTCTTCCATCCCCCCCAGGCATTTGTGTTCGATGCACAGGACGGGGTTTTCGTCCCTGATAGCCTGCGCCAGGAGCCCCTTCGCTTTTGTCGGCGTTGACAGCGTGACGACTTTGAGCCCCGGCAGATGCGCGAAAATCGCTTCGAGCGATTGCGAGTGCTGGGCGCCCCCGCGGATACCGGCGCCCATGGTCGTGCGGATAACCATCGGGAGATGGGTTTGCCCGCCGAGCATATAGGTCATTTTCGCGGC
>WRFF01000066.1 GCA_009778945.1 Clostridiales bacterium
ATGAAAACCGGCGACGTGCTGATCGTGTCCGACCTTTCTGCTGAAGCCCCGACCCGATTTGCGGGCAGGCCTCATGCAAGGATTCCCGAAATCTCCGATTTCGCGGAATCTACTGCTACGGAGTATGAGGCGCGCATCGAACGGATCACGCAGACAGAAGCTGTTTTGTCTGTGCTTTCCGTACGTGCGAGCACACGCGAACCACAGACGCAAATCACGCTGTATCAGGGGCTGCCCAAAGGGCAGAAACTCGAGCTTGTTGTCCAAAAATCCATCGAACTCGGCGCGCATCGCATCGTGCCGGTGCGGACGAAGCGCGCCGTTCCCGAGCGCACGGACGCCGCGGCTGCAAAAAAGACGGAACGCCTGCGCCGCATCGCAGCCGAGACGGTCAAACAGTGCCAACGCGGCATCGTACCGCAGGTCGAATCGCCTATATCCTTTGAAGAAATGTTGCGTGAGTTTGCGGAAAACCAATATGACCTCACCATCGCCCTTTATGAACTCGAAGAGCGCCGCAGCCTGAAACTGGCGCTGAAAGAGGCGCTGCCCGCATTTCCCGCTTCGCCGTCTATCGCCGTCGTTGTCGGGCCCGAAGGCGGCCTTGAATGCGCTGAAGCGGAGGCGCTCCAATCCGCCGGCGCCGAGCTCGTCACGGTCGGCCGCACGGTCCTGCGCACGGAAACCGCAGGCCCCGCCGCCATCGCCATGATCCGTTATGAGTTGGAGTTATAAGCGTGACAACCCGCGATAGAAAGCGCATAATAAATTTATGAAAAAGAGAGAACGGTGACCCTAACAGAGGAAAAGGCAGGGCGTAAACATGAGTAACAAAACGATGAGGGTGTGCGACGCAATCGAGCGGATCGGCGCCAAAAATGGCTATATCTGCGATATGGACGGCGTGATCTATGAGGGCGATACGCTGTTGCCGGGCGTCCGCGAGTTTGTGGAATGGCTGCGCGCAAACGGCAAGAAGTTTTTGTTCCTGACAAACGCGAGCGAGCGGTCGCCGCTGGAACTGCGGCAGAAGCTTTTGCGCATGGGGCTCGACGTGGAGGAAGAACATTTTTATACGAGCGCGCTTGCGACGGCGAAATTCCTCGCGGGCCAGGCGCCCGGCTGCACGGCCTATATCATCGGCGCGCCGGGCCTGCAAAACGCGCTCTATGACGTCGGTATCGTGCAAAACGACGTGGATCCCGATTATGTGGTGATCGGCGAGACGAGAAATTACACGTATGACGCAATCCTCAGGGCGACGATCCATGTCCTGAACGGCGCGAAGCTGATCGGGACAAATCCGGATATCACGGGGCCGAGCGAGGATGGGCCCATCCCCGCGTGCAAGGCGCTGGTCGCGCCGATCGAGATCGCGACAGGGCGTGCGGCGTATTATGTCGGCAAGCCCAACCCGCTGATGATGCGGACCGGGCTTCGCATGCTGGATGTGCATTCGGAGGACGCCGTTATGATCGGGGACCGCATGGATACGGACATCATCGCCGGGATTGAGACAGGTATCGAAACAGTGCTCGTTTTGACGGGTGTGACGCGCAGAAGGGATTTGCCGAAATTTCCGTACAACCCCAGCTATGTATTGCCGGGCGTGGGGAGCATCGCCGGGTATCGGTATCACAGGCGTAATGATCGGGATTTATCGGGATTTTAAGAAAAGGGAAGGCGTTCCTTTTACAATCGAACCGATTCTTTGTACTGGCTGATTGTGATTCCCTCATACTGCTTGAAGACTTTTCGCAAGGACTGGGTGGAACTGAAACCGACCTGTTCGGCAACATCTTCAACGGAAAGCTCCGTTGTCACAAGCAAATTTTTCGCATAGGTCAGACGCAGGTTTCTGAGCGTCTTTCCGAAAGTCGTCCCGAACATCTTTTTGAACATGCGGTTTGCGTGGCGCGGCGAGATATACAGATGGGCCGCGAGCGTATCAAGAGAGATCACTTCCGCGTAGTGCGCGTGAATATATTTGGTCGCTTCAATCGCAAGGTTGAGCGCGTCGTCCGTTCGCTCAAATTCGCTGACGCTTACCACGATATGACGCAGCGCCTGAATAAAGAAACCGTAATACAGCATATTGGTGTACATCGTCCAGCCGAATTGTTTTTCATGCGTCTCCCGGCTGATCTGATCCAGCAGTTCGCTCGCGTCCCACCCCGCCGAAACATGCGTATAGGAATTTTTGCGAATTTGCCCGAGGATCGCGTCCAGCCTGTGCGCCTCGCGGAAATCCGCCGAACTGCGCGACATATGGCTTTTGATCAGTTTGAGCTCAAAGATCAGGATAAAATACCGCTTCTTTTCACCCGGGATATTCAGGACGTGATGAAGGGTATCCGCGGACACGATCACAATGTCGCCCGCCTGCAAATGCACGTCGTCCGTGTTGTCGTACCGGATCGTAAGCTCGCCGCTTTCGATGTAGAATAATTCCATATACGGATGCGAGTGGCGAAATTCCGCTGTTTCCTCGTCTAACATCTCCGCGTAATGGATGATAAAATCATATGTGCCGAGCGGCAGGCGCGTGACCTGGCGCTGGCTGATTGATTGGCTTTGATCGGTTTTGGTTGCCATAAATCGCCTCCATAATATTTCCCCTTTTTTATTAGTATAATCTATTCCCTGTTCGAAAACAACATTATTTTATAAAACCATGTCACTTTTCGGAAATAGCTTTTCGAAAAAATGACGAAACGAAAAGGACAAATTCGTGCGTTTTTTGGCAGTATTCCGGCTTGCTCGCTGCCCGGTCAAAGAGCTATTGTTTAAACAGAAATAAAGGCTGAAAACAATGCCGGATCGTTTATTTGTGTTATGGAGGAAAGGAGAATTGCATGTACCAATATAACGTGGATATTGAGCTGGTCGAGGAACTTGAAGCAAAAGCGGTCAAGATACGCAAAGACTTGCTCAACTTCATCTATCGCATCGGTATGGGACACCTGGGAGGTGAACTCTCCATCGTGGAAATCGCCGTTGCGCTCTACTACAAATACATGAATTATGACCCCAAAAACCCGAAATGGGAGGAGCGCGACCGTCTTGTGTTGTCAAAAGGGCACTGTTCGGAGACCTTCTATACGGTTTATCAGGATCTCGGCATGTACACAATGGACTATATGGTCGAGCATTTTGAGTCGCTCGATACCTACAAATTCGGGATGCACAGCAACCGGTTGAAGGTTCCCGCGATCGAAGTCAGCGCGGGCTCTCTCGGCCACGGGCTGCCGATTGCCGTCGGCATGGCGCTCGGCGCGCGGATGCAGAAAAAGAATTGGCGCACCTTTGTGCTCACGGGAGACGGCGAGCTCAACGAAGGTACGAACTGGGAAGCGTTCATGGCCGGCGGCCATCATCAGCTCGGAAATCTCGTCGCGCTGATCGACAAGAACGGTTTGCAGATGACGGGCCACACGAGAGATACCCTGACGATCGACCCGCTCGATAAGAAACTCAAGGCGTTCAACTGGGACGTGGTGTCGATCGACGGCAACGATATGTATGCGGTCTGCGAGGCCCTGCAAAATCTGCCGCCCGCGGATCCGGTCTCGCGGCGCAAACCGGTCGCGATCATCCTGAATACCGTGAAAGGCAAAGGCGTCGACTTTATGGAAGATGTCGCAACCTGGCATGGCGGCGGCATCGCAAAGGAGCAGTTGGAAGAAGCGCTCGTCTCGGTCGAGAAGAACAGGAGGGTACGATAATGCCGGTACAGACAACCTTTGATTTTGACGCGATGCTGAGCAGCGCGAAAGAGGCGTATGGCGAAGTATTGCTCGAACTCGCGGACGAAGGCAGGGAATTTGTCTTCACCTATACGGACAACGTGGCGCCGTCCACGACGGCGGGCGCGCTTGTAAAAAAATATCCGGAGCGCTGTTTCAATTTCGGCATCGCGGAAGCCAATCAGGTCGGCGCGTCGTGCGGGCTTGCGCTTTCGACGGGATTGCCGGTTTTTTCGCAGGTCTTCGGACCGTTCCTGTCGCTGCGCAGCGCGGATCAGATTCATACGGATATCGCTTATAACCACGTAAACGTGCGCCTCATCGGCACGCATTCGGGCGTGACGGCGGGCGGCGGCCCGACGCACAACACCATCGCGGACCTTGCGCTGTATCGCGCGATCCCGGATCTGACGATCTGCGTTCCGGCGGACGCCGATCAGTGCAAAAAATTCATCCGCGCTTCGATGGATTATCAGGGGCCGATGATTATCCGCATCGACCGCGGCGGCTCGCCGAACGTCTACGCGGATCCGGATTACAGTTTTGAAATCGGCAAAGCGATCGAGGTGGCAGACGGCAAGGATGTAACGATCATCTCCTGCGGCTCTTTCCTTTACTGGTCCCTGATGGCTGTCAAGCTGCTGAAGGAAAAAGGCGTCAGCGCGCGGCTCGTCGATATGCATACCGTCAAACCGCTTGACCTCGCGGCCATCGATAAGAGCGCCAAGGTTACGGGCGCGATCGTGACCGTTGAAGAGGCGTCGATCAACGGCGGGCTCGGGAGCGCGGTTGCCGAACGGCTTGCTGAGACAAGCTACGGCGGAAAATTCAAGCGCATCGCGCTGCCGGACGAATTCCTCGTGCTCGGCCATCTCGAAGAGGTCTATGAGTATTACGGCATCTCGCCGGAGGGAATCGCGAAGCAAACGGCGGAACTGCTTGGAAAATGAAGCACGCGGGTGTGATATAATCAACCCTTCGTAAGGCGCCGCGGCGCAGAAAGGACAGATCATGCAACAGAGCATCAAGGATTTCAGCATGGATTTTTTCCGTTTGGACGGAAAGGCCGCAATGGTGACGGGCGGCAACACAAACCTCGGAATGGCGTATTGTGTGGCTTTTGCGAAAGCGGGCGCGGATCTATATGTACCGCATTTCCTGCCGGACGTGTCGGAAGTAAAGGAAGCGGTGGAGGCGGAAGGGCGCCGCATCGAATTCCTGCAGGGTGATCTGACGGACGCGGCGTACCGCAAAGCGGTGATTGACGACTGTCTCGCAAAATTCGGCCATATCGACGTCCTCGTGAACAACGCGAATATCGGTTATTTCGCGCCGTTTGAGGAATATCCCGACGAATACTATCTCAATACGATCAATATCGGCCTGAACGCCGCGTATTTTCTCGGGCGGGAGATCGGCCTCATCATGAAGAAGCAGGGCGGCGGCAAGATCATCAACATTGGCTCCGCGCTCTCCTTCACGGCGGACGGCGGCTGCCCCGGTTATGTGGTGGCCAAGCATGGAATCATCGGCGTGACGCGCGATTTTGCGAACGAATTGGGCAAATACAACGTCCAGTGCAACGCACTCTGCCCCGGTTTTTTCAAAAGCGACGTGAACGCGGGGCTCCCGCAGGAAATCATAGATCGCGTCGCAGCGCAGCTTCCGGGCGGGCGCTGGGGCGAGTTCGGCCAGCTTATGGGCACGGCGGTCTTCCTTGCAAGCAGGGCGAGCGATTATGTGAACGGCTGGTCGATCAGCGTGGACGGAGGGTTTACCGCCGTTATTTAAGCCATGCGAAACGCAGTATCCATCATAACTCTCGGCTGCAAGGTCAATCAGCGGGAGTCGGAAATATTGGCGCGCGAATTTGAGGCATTCGGATTTGAGGCCACGGACACGCCGGAAACGGCGGATGCGGTGATCGTAAATTCCTGTACCGTGACGCAGGTATCGGATCAGAAAACAAGACAGATGGCGCGGCGGGCAAAGAGACAAAACCCCGCCGCGCTTGTCTTTGTCATCGGCTGCTACCCGCAGGTCGCGGCGGATGGGCTGCTGCGGATGCCGGAAGTGGACGGGATCGTGTCACAGGCGGACAAGGCGCGCACGGCGGAGATCGTCGCGGCCGCGCTGCGCGAACAAGAAAATCGTGGGCGTAGAATATTTTCCGATATGCCGAACAACGACGCAGATCGGGAAATAGGCAAGTCCACGCGTACGCGGGCGTTGTTGAAGATCGAAGACGGCTGCGACCGGAACTGCGCATATTGCGTCATTCCGCTCGCCCGCGGCGCGGTACGCAGCCGCCCGGAGGCGGAGATTCTCGCGGAGGCGGAGAGCCTGCTCCTCGAAGGATACGGGGAAATCGTGCTTACCGGCGTCAATCTGGCTCTTTACGGGACGGAGCTGCGGGAGCCGGACCGGTTTTATGCGCTCCTGTCCAGGCTTTCGGCGCTCCCGGCGGATGGCGAAGTCCGCTTCCGGCTCGGTTCGCTTGAGCCGACGGTCATCACGGCGGAGGTTGCGGCCGCCATCGCGCGCCTCCCGCGCATTTGTCCGCATTTCCATCTCTCGCTGCAGAGCGGCGCGGCGCGCACGCTTACCGCGATGGGGCGTCCGTATACGCCGGCTGATTTTCAAGGCATTCTGAAGACGCTGCGTTCCATTGATCCGCTCTTCGGCGTCACAACGGATGTGATCGCAGGGTTTCCGGGCGAGACAGAGGCGGATTTCGAAAGGAGCCTGCGCTTCGTGGAAAAAGCGGAATTTCTGCATACGCATATTTTCCCCTATTCCGTGAGGCCGGGTACCCGCGCCGCCGAAATGCCGGATTTGGTCCCGAAAGCTGTGAAAACGGATCGCGTGAAACGCATGACGGAAGCCGCAAAAATATCCCGTGAAACGTTTCTGAAGCGCTGCGAAGGGGCGGTGCGGCGCACGCTGCTTTTCCCCTCGGCGAATCCCGGCGGGGCGGCGCGCGGCATTACGGACAACGGCATAGACGTCCGCGTAACAAAGCCGGCGGAGAGTCCCCGCCGGCCTTATGGTTCTTTTATCGATTTTCAATTATAACTGTTGACGTTACTTATAGACGCCGTATTTCATTGTGGTCTCGTACCAGGCGTCCATCAGCTCGCGCTTGAAGTTGTCGAGCACGATCGAGCAGTTCATCATGAAACCGCCGCCGGGCGCACAGGCGTCGAGCATGCGCTTCGTGTCCTCGATGACCTGTTCCTTCGTGCCGTAGTTGAGGTTGGTCGTCGGGAAATTGCCACATATGCACGCCGTGTCGCCGAGCACTTTTTTGGCGCGCGCGATGTCGACCTTTTCAAACATGTAAATGACCTTGCCCTTCGGCACTTCTGCGAGTACTTCAAGCCTCGTGTCGTAGTTCCCTTCGGTCAGGATATATGGCGTCATGCCGCGATCGATAATATGCAGGATCATGCGCTGAAGGTACGGCCAGTAGTATTTGCGGTACATCTCGTCGCTCATGAGCTCGTCGGTGCCGCCGTGCAGCGGGATGAAAAAGTACTCGATGCCCATGTCCGCGGCTTCGTCGATCGCCCTTTCCGAGAATATATCCATCGCCTCGCATGCCGCAAGCACTTTGTCCGGTATCGTGAACAGGTCCATCGGCACATTGATATAGCCGCGCAGCATGTCCGCAAACGCGTCGTACGCGGTCGTACACCCGGTGATGACGCAGGGCGGGCATTCCAGCGACGCGGCGAGTTCCACAAGTTCGCCCGAGGCCTGAAGCCATTTGAGCGCTTCGTCGCCGGCGTGCATCAGGTAGTACAGGGCTTCCTTGACTTCGGGGTCGGCGAATGACGCCATGCTCGCGAAATGTCCGAACTCGATGACGTTGTTGATGACAGCCTTTCTGAGCCCTCTGAGATTTTTGTGACGCGCCGAGTAGACCTTGTTGAACAGGAATGCGGTCGGATCCTGGATGAATTCGTCGTATTGGTCTTCCTCAAGAAACGTCTTGTCCGTTATTTGAAACCCGGCGTTGAGCGAAATGCCGCTTGTCGCGCCTGGCCATTTGATGAATTCGGTGCCGAGGACTTCAAGCACATTTGCCGGATAGACCACCGGAGACCAGAACAGGTCGGGTTCGTAGCGCTTCAGAAAATCTATGATGCCCGGTTTGAAATTGCGGAAATCCATCATCGCTTCGTATTTTGACACGCTGCCGTCCTGAAGGTAGCCAAAGGCGGTCATGGGGGCAAAGGGTACGCGATCCGCTTCCGTCAGTGCTACGGCCTTCGCGACGCGCGCCTTGCGTTTTTCAATTGTATTCTCGGTTTCATAAGGCATAGGATGCTCCTTCCTCCGGAATCGCCGGATGGTCAAGTGCAATAATTTACTATTTATTGTTGTACCACTTTTTTTATGTGCTGCCAACCCATTTTTGCGACATTTCCGGCTGAGTTTGGGTGATTTTCAGATGATTTTATGCGTGTATGTTACAATAACTATAATTATGATTACGATTGAAAACGAGGCGTATTTGTGAATAAGATAGCGGTCTTCGGTTCGACGGGCTCGATCGGCACGCAGGCGCTGTCGGTCATCGCGGCAAATCCGAGGCGGCTCAGGGCCACGCTGCTCACATGCCGGAACCGGGTGGATATGCTGCGCGGGCAGATTGACCGGTACCGGCCGGCCGGCGTTGTCGTCGAGCGGCGCGAGGACGCGGTTGAACTTCGGCGCGAATATCCGGGGCTTCGCGTGTTTTTCGGTCCGGAAGGAATGATTGACGCGATCGAAACGATGGATTTCGATGTGATGCTGAACGCGCTTGTCGGCATTGCGGGGCTTGCCCCTACGCTGGCCGGCATCCGGCGCGGCGGTATCCGGATCGCGCTCGCGAACAAGGAGACGCTCGTGACGGCCGGTCGGCTTGTGATGCGCGAGGCCGCGGCCGCGAACGTGCCGATCATCCCGGTGGACAGCGAGCACAGCGCGATCTTCCAATGCCTTTCCGGCAACCGCGACAATTCGATCCGCCGCATCGTGCTGACCGCCTCCGGCGGGCCGTTTCGCGGGTTTTCCCGCACACGGCTTTCGGGGATGACGGCTTCCGACGCGCTTTTGCATCCGCAATGGCGCATGGGCAGAAAGATCACGATCGATTCGGCAACGATGATAAACAAAGGCTTTGAGATCATCGAGGCAAGATGGCTCTATGATCTTGCGCCGGGGCGTATCGATGTCGCCGTCCATCCG
>WRFF01000067.1 GCA_009778945.1 Clostridiales bacterium
CAGCACACGTTGGCGTATGTGCTCCGCGAAAAACTCGGGCTTACAGGGACAAAGATTTCCTGCGACACCGGGGAATGCGGCGCTTGTACCGTCCTTATAGACGGAAAGGCGGCTCTGTCCTGCATGACGCTCGCGCTGACGCTCGACGGCCATTCGGTCACGACGATTGAGGGTTTGGGGCTGGACGACGTCGTTGTCAAGGCATTCGCGAACCAGTGTGAACCCGGATACGGGACGGCGATGCAATGCGGCTATTGTACGCCGGGGTTTGTGATGTCCGCAAAGGGGCTCCTGAATGAAAACCCGAATCCGTCCGAAGAGGAGATCATTCAGGCCATTTCGGGCAACCTGTGCCGTTGCGGGACGTATCCGGCGGTGGTGCGCGCGGTGCTCCACGCTTCCGAGGATATGAGAAACGCGGGAGGACGTATTGAGTTATGAAAAACGAAAAACATGTATTCAAGCCCAGGGTCGAAAGGGAATATATCGGGACTTACACGCCCCGCATGGACGGGCTCAAAAAAGCTGCCGGGAAGGCGGTGTTCACGGACGATATGACGCTGCAGCGCAATTATCCCGACATGCTGTATATGCGCATGCTCAAGAGCCCGCACCCGCACGCGATCATCAAGAGCATTGATTCCGCCGCGGCGGAGGCGCTGCCGGGTGTCGTAGCCGTGCTTCGCTATGACGATCCCGAGGTGATGGCGTGGCCGTCGATACCGGGCGGGTACAATGACGCCGTAGGGACGATCACGAGGGCGTATGCCTGGACCGGCGGGTATTTCGACCGCCGCGTCATCGGGGACCACGCAAGGTGGGTCGGCGACGAGGTAGGGATCGCCGTCGCCGCCACATCGGAAGAGACCGTGGAGGAGGCGATAAAGCTTTTGAAGGTCGAGTGGGAAGTGCTGCCCTTTGTGCTGACCGTTGAAGACGCGCTGAAACCCGGCGCCCCGATCATCCATCCCGAGATCAATCCCGACAGCAATATGATCCCGCCGGACGGCAATCCGTTCATGGGCCCCGATATTTTCTTTGAACACGGGGACATCGACAAGGCATTCCCCGAGGCGGATGCCACGATAGAAGTCGAATCGGATTTCTTCAACGCGCAGCAGTGCGCGCTTGAGTACTGGAGCGGCATGGTGAACTGGAACGATGAGGATGAGATGCTGGTCCTTTCCGATACCTATGCCAACGACCAGACCAGGTATTCCCTGCACGAGTTTTTCGGCCTGCCTCTGTCGAAGATCCGTGTCGTCACGCCCTACCAGGGAGGGCAGCATGGCCGGGCGGATACCCAAGAGCAATATTTCTTCTATGTCTGCGCGGCTTTGTCAAGGAGGACAGGGCGCCCCGTGAAATACCGCCAGAGCAGAACGGAACACTTTCATGACACGCGCAGCTCCATGCATATCAGGGGCCGTTTGGGGGCGATGAAGAATGGAAAGATCACGGCCTTTGAGCTGGAGTATCTGAGCAATCAGGGCGCGTATTTCGATCTCGGTATCGGGGATTTGAAAATCCCCGCCGCCACATGGCTTGAGTCCACCGGGTATACGATACCGAACGTCCGCGCGACGGCCCGCGGCGTATATACGAATATAATACCCAGCAGCTGCATGCGCTCGATAGGCAACATTCAGATAAGCTTCATTATGAGCCAGGCGGTCGAGGCGATGGCGGAAAAGCTCGGAATGGATCCGGTTGACCTGTATATAAACAATATGAGCAACAAGACCGTAGCGCCGCCGAACCCTTGTCTCGAGGGGGTGCTTCGCAAGGGCGCGGATATCGTTGGCTGGGAGAACAGGCACGCCCACGGCAAGGGCGAGCTCATCGAAGGCAGGAAAAAGCGCGGCATGGGTTTTGCCGTATGCAACACCTGGCATCCGGAGCATTACGAGTTTCGGCGCGGCCCGACACAGGTGATGATAAAACTCAATCCGGACGGATCCGTGATCCTCGACGCGCCTACGATAGAAATAGGGACGGGAAGCAACCACTGCGCGGTGATGGCCTGCGCCGAATCCCTCGGCGTCGAGCCGGACAAGATCACCTGGATATATTATCAGGATACCGAATCCGGGCTGAAAGACATGGTCCAAAGCGACAGTTGCGTATCCTATATTCTCAGCGAGGCCGTATACGAATGCGGGCTGAAATTAAAGCAAAGATTCCTTGAGCATGCCAGCGGGCGTATGGGCTATCCGGCGGATGAATTGGATATGAAAAAGGGCCGCGTATTCGTAAAGGCCGATCCGCAAAAGAGCATGTCGGTAGCGGAATATTTTGCCCTGGTCGACCTGCATACGGAGGATACGCTCGCCCCGATGACGGAATATCACGAGCGGCCCATATCGACGGAATACGACGGCAACGGATATATGGCCGCTTTTACGGAAGTCGAGGTGGACACGGAGACAGGCGAGGTGGAGGTGCTGAAGCTGGCCGTATGCTCCGACGGAGGGACGATACTGAACCCGGCGGGCGCCGAAGGGCAGATGGTCGGCGGCCAGTGCATGGGGATAGGCGAGGCCCTTTTCGAGAAGATGGTTTACGACGAGAAGACGGGCGTCCCGCTCAACTTCAACTTCGTCGATTACAAATTCCCGACTGCCGCCGACTGGCCGGACGTCGACGCCATACCTATGGAACTTTATAAGGGCGTCAACGGCAGGTTCGGCGCCTGCGGCCTCGGAGAGAGCGCGCCTTCGTGCACGACCGGCGCCGTATCGAACGCCATCTACAACGCGTTGGGAATAAGGGTCGGCGGGACCGCGATCTCGCCGCGGGATGTGTTGCAAGCTTTGGGAAAGGCAGGTAACTGAAAATGGCATTACCCAGATTCAATATCGTAAATGCGAAATCCATCGACCAGGCCGCCAAAATCCTCAAGGCCAACCCGAAGGCGAAGGCGATAGGCGGCGGGACCGATCTTTTGCACGGTTTCAAAGACCATATTTACGTAGAATATCCGGACACGGTCGTCAACCTCCGCTCTGCGGAAAAAGGCTACGTCAAAGAGGAAGATGACGGCGTCCATATCGGCGCGATGACTACGATCCATGAAATCGAAAAGGACAGTTTGCTTCAAGGCAGCTACGGCGTACTGGCGCAGGCCGCGGCCTCCGTCGCTTCGCCGCAAATAAGGAATGCCAGCACTGTCGGCGGAAACATCTGTCAGGAGCCCAGATGCTGGTACTACAGAAACGCGGACAATCTGTTCTATTGCCTGAGGAAAGGCGGGGACGACTGCCCCGCGTTCACCGGCAGGAATGATATCCATTCGATTTTCGGCGCGGGCAGAGTCTGCGCTTCGCCGTGTGAAGACGAATGTCCTAACGGGACGCCCATCCCGCGTTATTTCGAAATGATCCGCGAAGGGGATATCGCCGGGGCGGCAAAATTATTCCTGGCTTCCAGCCCTCTGGCCGCCATGACAGGGCGCGTATGCCCCCACGCCTGCCAGAGCGTGTGCAACCGCGGCGGCCACGACGAGGAAGTTTCAATCCGGGATATTGAACGCTATATCGGCGATTATATACTGGAGCATTCAAAGGAACTGGCCCCGAAGGCTGCGGCCGATACCGGCAAAAAAACGGCGATCATTGGATCCGGCCCCGCGGGCCTGACGGCGGCCTGGTTCTTAAAACTCGCCGGCAATGAAATCACGGTGTTCGACAAGAATGAGCTTGCGGGCGGTATGCTCGTTTACGGTATCCCCGCGTACAGGCTGCCGAAAGACCTGGTCGCAAAAAATGTACGGATGATCGAAGATATCGGCGTGGAGTTCCGGCAGGGAGTCTGTGTCGGAAAGGACCTCACGCTGGAACAGCTCATGGCGGACTTCGACGCCGTCCTGATATGTAACGGCGCCTGGACGTCCACGCGTATCGGATGCAAAGGCGACGACGCAAAAGGCGTCCTCGGAGGCATTGATTTTCTGTATCGGATAGCGAGGCATGAAGACCCCGGCGTAGCCGGAAAGACCGTAGCCGTGGTCGGCGGCGGCAATACGGCGATGGACGCCTGCCGTTCCGCCAAAAGGCTCGGCGCGCTGAAAGTCTATAATTTTTATCGGAGAAGCCGCGCTGAAATGCCGGCGGATGAGATTGAAATCGAAGAAGCTGCCGAGGAGGGCATAGATTTCCGATACCTGGTCGCCCCGGCGGAAATTATATCCGAAAACGGGATGCTGAACAAGATTGTCCTTCAGCGAATGGAACTGGGCGAACCGGACGCCAGCGGCAGAAGACGCCCTGTCCCGGTTGACGGAGCGTTTGAAACAATCGACGTCGATGTTTTGGTTTCCGCGGTCGGCCAGGGTGTGGACCCGGCGGGATTTGAAGCGGCGGGCCTGACGGAACGAAACTGGATCGCCGCAGGCCCCGAAACCTACAGGACAGGCATTGAAAGCGTATTCGCGGCCGGCGACGGGGCGCAAGGGCCGGATACGGCAATCGCGGCCATTGCCAATGCCCGAAAAGCCGCGGCCTCAATCATTCAATATCTCGGCCTCAAACCGGAAACGGCCCCCGCCGAAGACGAAATGGGCCTGCTGACATTCGATAAAGGATGTACGGCGCATTCCCAAAAGATGTCTTTGCGTGGGAAGCCCGTCCCGGAGCGGACGCTGTTCGCCGAGGACATCGCGACGGCTTCGTTTGCGGCGATCCGCGAGGAGGCAGGGCGGTGCTTTGACTGCGGATGCGTCGCCGCATGCCCCTCGGATCTGGCGCCGGCGCTGGTGGCCCTGAACGCCAGGATCAGGACTACGGACCGCGTTATTGACGCGAACGATTTCTTCGCGGTCGGCGTACAGGCGTCAACCAAGCTGCGGGAAGGCGAACTGGTAAAGGAGATCGTGCTGCCCAAACCGGATCCTTCCGTGAGAAGCGTCTATCTGAAATACCGCCATCGCAAAGCGATCGATTTTCCTCTGTTCTCTGCGGCTGTCGTATTGTCTGTAAACGGAAACCGCATTGAAAAGGCGAGCATTGTTCTCGGCGCCGCCGCCCCCGTGCCGGTGCGGGCAAAAGCCGCCGAAGAAATCCTTATCGGAAAGGATTTGACGGAATCGCTGGCGGCCGAGGCCGCCGAAGAAGCATTAAAAGACGCACTGCCGCTGGGCGAGAACGGGTACAAGGTGATTGCCGCAAAGGCATACGTAAGAAAAGCGATCGTAAAAACCCTTGATTAATGGCGAGCTGGCAATTCGTGATAACTGAAATCGGAATTTTGATGAGATTGTGCGCGGGCCGGGCTTGTGATACACTATTGCTCGGCAAGGAAACAAGAATCCTTCAATCGGCGCTTCCTTGCTGTCATGCATCCATAGCTCAGCTGGATAGAGTGCTGCCCTCCGAAGGCAGAGGTCGCGCGTTCGAATCGCGCTGGATGTACCAGGAGTATAGCGCAATTGCTTGTAACATAAGCGTAATACGCGAAAACTTGCATAAATGCTGGCCTTCGGGCAAAATAGGTAGTGTTGCAAAATGAATTTTAGATGGGATATCCCAGGAAAGGAACCAAAATGAACAAACAGGAATTTGTCGAAGCGCTTGCAAAGAAAACCGGATTGACGAAGAAGGATGCCGAGGCGGCTGTCGCGGCGTATCACGAGACTGTTACGGCGGCGCTGAAGAAGGGCGACACGGTTGCGTTCGTCGGATTCGGCACATACTCTGCGGTAAAGAAGGCAGCGCGCATGGGCAAGAACCCCGCGACCGGCGAAGCGATCAAGATCGCCGCGTCGACCGCACCGAAGTTTAAAGCTGGTAAAGCCCTGAAGGACGCGCTCAACAAGAAAAAATAGGGCGCAAGTTCAAGGGATCGGTTTGATTCCTAAAATGGTAAAAAGCCTTCGCGACGCGGAGGCTTTTATATCGGCCGAAAATCAGCCGAAGAATCGGCGCAGGATAATATCCGCGGCGCGCGCGCGTTCTTCGAACGGAAGGCGTTCCGCGCCGGACGGCAACGCGGCCTCCGGGACATCCGGGTCGGTGACGCAGAGAAATACCGTCCCGGGGTCCGAGGAGAGCGTCTGTTCTCCTCGCAGCATCGCGATGCGGGGAAAATCCTCCCGCTTGGAACCTTCGAGAAAGATCAGGTCGGCTTCGGGGAAGAGCGAGATGAGTTCATCCGTACCCGCCGCCTTGCGCTTTACGAGCGCGAACGTATCCGCGTCGTAGATCACGGCGCCGTACGCGCCGTTCGCGAGAAAGCGCCAGGTATCGGTGCCCGGCTTGTCCGGGATCTCGCCTTCAAATCCGTGTCCGTGGTGCTTGAGGACCGCGACTTTCAATCCGCGCGCGGAAAGCGGCGGGATGACCGCTTCGATCAGAGCGGTCTTTCCGCTGTTTTTCAAACCGCTTACGGCGATGATGACGGGCGCTTTCCGCACGCCGGCCGGGATGTCTCTGTTCATTATGCTATACTACTCTTTGCTTCTTTGTCCTTTGATTGATGTGCGCGCGTGGCGGAATTGGCAGACGCGCCGGGTTTAGGTCCCGGTGGGAGACCGTGGGGGTTCAAGTCCCTCCGCGCGCACCAACGCTTTGCCGCGCAGTCCCATCCTGATTATAGGCTCTATCCGAGCGGAAGGACGGTTTTGCCGTACTCCCCGTTGATTACCTGCCCCATTGCGTTGTAGATCGCCGACGCGCCGCAGGCGACGCCGACCCAGCCGGACACGACCGTCACGGCGGAAACGCCCGAAAACTCACCGATGGCGAGCCCGAAGAACAGGATCGTAAGCGTCATAAAGACGATCTGCGTCGCGATGTTGTGGCGCAGCGTGGCGATGTACATGAAGAGCGTGAAGATACCCCAGAGCAGCAGATAGAAGCCGACCGATTTGTCGTCGGCATTCAGGATTCCGAAGTTCTTGGCGGGATCGGTCCAGATAAAGAGCAGCGACCACCAAAAGAGCCCGTAGGCGGTGAAAGCCGTGCCTCCGAAGGTATTGCCGCCCCGGAGTTCAAAGATGCCCGCGATTACCTGCGCAAGCCCGCCGAGCGCAAGGCCCATTGCGACGATAACGGCCGACAGTTCGATGATTCCCGTGTTGTGAAGATTGAGCAGCACGGTCGTCATGCCGAAACCGAGCAGTCCGAGCGCGCCCGGATTTGCCTTTTTTTCCTGAGTTTGTTCGCTCAACTGAAATTCCTCCTTTATACGCTGATCGTTTTATGCCCCGCGCGAAATTTTGCGGCTTCTTATCTTATCATAACGACGGGAGAATCGTGCAATGATTTGGAATTTTAATATCCGATAAAGTCAGATTATTGCGAAGAGATGGCAATGTTTATATCTGTTAATTGTAGGCGATCAAAGAAATATGATAAGATAATAAAAATACGGAAGGTTTAAGCGGCGCTTCCTTTGGGAGCGTCAGTTGTGACGGAGGTTTCTTATGGTCGCGAAAAGAAAAATCAAATTTATGGAAACAATCCTGCGCGACGCGCATCAGTCGCTGATCGCGACGAGGATGACGACCGAACAAATGGTGCCGATTCTCGGCGTACTTGACGAGGTTGGCTACAACGCGCTCGAATGCTGGGGAGGCGCGACGTTTGACGCAAGCGTGCGCTTTCTGCACGAGGACCCGTGGGAACGCCTGCGTACCATTCGGAAGCATGTGAAAAACACAAAGCTGCAGATGCTGCTGCGCGGGCAAAACCTGCTCGGATACCGGCATTACGCGGACGATATGGTCGATGAGTTCGTGAACAAAAGCCTCGCGAACGGCATCGACATCATCCGCATTTTCGATGCGTTCAACGATATGCGCAACCTCGAGGCGTCCATCAAGGCGTGCAAGAAATACGGCGGGCACGCGCAGGGCACCATTTCCTACACGCTGTCGCCGGTACATACGCCGGAGATGTTTATCAAGCTCGCGAAGCAGATTGCGGAGATGGGCGCGGATTCCGTCTGTATCAAGGATATGGCGGGACTGCTTGACCCGTACGGTACCTATGAACTCGTGAAGGCTATCAAGAGCGAGATTTCGATTCCGCTTGAACTGCATACGCATGCGACAAGCGGCCTCGGTTCCATGACCTATATGAAGGCGGCCGAGGCGGGCGTGGATATCATCGATACAGCGCTGTCGCCGTACGCGGAAGGCACGAGCCAGCCGCCGACCGAGCCGATGGTCTACGCGCTCGACCACAGCGATTTCTTTGAAACCGGGCTGTCGATGGACGCGCTGAACAAGGCGTCCGAATATTTCCGGCCCATGCGCGAAGCGGATATCAAGAGCGGGCTGCTCGACACGAAGCTGCTTGGCGTCGACATCAATACGCTCATCTATCAGGTGCCGGGCGGGATGCTCAGCAATCTGGTCTCACAGCTCAAACAGGCGAACGCAATGGACAAATTTGAAGAGGTGCTGAACGAAGTGCCGCGCGTGCGTGAGGACTTGGGCTATCCGCCGCTTGTGACGCCGTCGAGCCAGATTGTCGGCACGCAGGCCGTGCTGAATATCGTAACGGGCGAGCGCTACAAGATGGCGCCGAACGAATTCAAAGACGTCGTGCGCGGAAAATACGGCACGACGACAATTCCCATCAAAGACGAGTTTGCGCGCAAAATTCTCGGAGACGAAGCGGATCAGCGCATCACGCACCGGCCGGCGGACGACCTGCCGCCTGAGCTTGGGAATGCGAAGGAAGAGTTCGCCGAGTATATCGAGCAGCCGGAAGATATCCTGACGGGCGCGATGTTCCCGGGACCGGCGGTCGAATTCTTCAAATACCGCCAGGCGCAGAAATATGGGATCGACAGCACGCTGCTGAATGAAAAGGATCAGGTTTATCCGGTTTGAGCGGATAGGGC
>WRFF01000068.1 GCA_009778945.1 Clostridiales bacterium
CATCTGCGTGAGGATAAACGCGCGGCCTTCGTGCGCCTGCATGATCGCCTGCCGCATGATCTCGCGGGAAAGCCCGTGCACCTTAATGTCCATCTGCAGCGCCGTGACGCCGTCTTTCGTTCCCGCGACCTTAAAGTCCATATCGCCGTAATGGTCTTCAAGCCCCTGAATATCCGTGAGGATCGCGACTTTGCCGGCGGCGTCCGTGATCAGGCCCATCGCAACGCCGGAAACCGGCGCTTTGATCGGAACGCCCGCATCCATCAAGGACATCGTGGAACCGCAGACGGAAGCCTGCGAAGAGGACCCGTTCGAGGAAAGCGTCTCACTCACCACGCGGATCGCGTAGGGGAATTCGTCCTCGCCAGGAAGCACCGGAATCAGCGCGCGCTCCGCGAGCGCTCCGTGGCCGATCTCCCGGCGGCCCGGGCCGCGCATCGGCTTTGTCTCGCCGACGGAATACGGCGGGAAATTGTAATGGTGCATATAGCGCTTCTCGGTCTCGTCCCCGATCCCGTCGATCATCTGCGCCTCGCGCAGCGGCGCGAGCGTCGTCACCGACAGCACCTGCGTCTGACCGCGCTTGAAGAGCCCCGAACCGTGTGCGCGCGGCAGTACGCCCGTTTCGCACCAGATCGGACGGATCTCCGTCGTTTTGCGGCCGTCGGGGCGCACGCCCTCGTCCAGGATCATGCGGCGGAAGCGCTCGTCGAGCAGGTCTTCGTAGATACCCGCCGCCTCGCTCCCATAATGTTCGTAGTCCGCGTATTTTTCAGCGTACGCTTCTTTGGTCTCTTTTTCGATCTCTTTGATAAGCCGGCTCTGCTCCGTGCGGTCAAAATGGTGCAGCGCTTCGTCGAGCTTCGGCGTGGCGTAACCGCGGATATCCGCTTCCAACCCTTCCGGAAGCGCCTCGACCGGCGGTTCGTATTTTTCCAGGCCGATTTCGGCGACGATGCCATCGATGAAATCGACGATCTTCTTGATCTCATCATGCGCCGCAAACAGCGCTTCGAGCACGAGATCCTCAGGCACTTCGTTTGCGCCCGCCTCGACCATCATAATCGCGTCCCGCGTCCCCGAAACGGTCAGCGCCAGTTGGCTGGCTTCACGCTGCGCGTGCGTCGGGTTCACGACCGGTTTGCCGTCAATGAGGCCCATAATGACCGAAGCCGTCGGCCCCGCGAACGGGATATCCGAAATGGACAGCGCGACGGAGGAACCGATCATTGCCGCGACCTCGGGCGCGCAATCCGATTCGATCGACAGCACGGTCGCGACGACCTGCACGTCATTAAAAAATCTCTTCGGGAAGAGCGGCCGAAGCGGCCGGTCCATCAGGCGCGCAAAAAGTGTCGCCTTTTCGGACGCCCTGCCCTCTCTGCGGAGAAACCCGCCGGGGATCTTTCCCGCCGCATACATCTTCTCCTCATACTCACAACTGAGCGGGAAGAAATCCTGGTTTTCCCGCGGTTGCTTCGCCATGCACGCCGTTACCGCTACAATAGTGTCCCCATAGTGGATGACGGCCGCGCCGTTCGCCTGTTCCGAAAATCTGCCGATTTCCACCTGCAGGAGCCTTCCTCCAAGTGATGTCTCATACGTCTTGTAATCTGTAAATCTCATTTCCTGTCCTTCCTAACCTCTTTTATCCGACTATAACAACCCACAAAGAAGAGCGAGGAACACCCCGCTCTCATCCGTTTCAAAATTTATTTTCGGAGACCGAGCCGCGCGATCAAGCTTCTGTAGCGCTCGATATCCTTTTCTTTCAGGTAATTCAGCAGATTGCGCCGCTGTCCGACCATCTTCAGCAGTCCGCGCCGCGAATGGAAATCCTTGTGGTGGACCTTTAGATGTTCGTTCAAGTCGTTGATGCGAAATGTGAGAATCGCCACCTGTACTTCAGGCGACCCGGTATCGCCGGACTCCCGCTGATACTCCCGGATAATTTCCTGTTTCTTTTCCTGCGTGATCATATTGTTCTCCTTTTTTCTGTAAACGCGGACCCGGCTGCGCCGGCCGCTTCGTCTGTTCCTGTTGCCGGGCCCCCGCCGGAGAAGCGAAGAGCGCAGCAAAGGCGCCGTTGCCCCGTGTATGCAGGACAACTTGAATATTATACTATCGGCGCGGGATGTTTGCAAGCGCTGCGCAAATATGCTATATTTTCGGAATAAATAACTGAAGTAGAGTAGACGCCGCGCGTCAAGTGCTGCGGGATGGAATGTAGCCCGCAGACGAAAAGCGATAGTACCTCGGGGCTTCGCTTGCGATGCGGCGCCGCGTTCGCTACGCACATCAGGAAACTTTTTCCGAAGTGCAAGTGAAACTGCTTTGCATAGGAACGGAAGGAGTTTTTTTATGCCCAAACTTGACAATCCGGAAAGATCATCCGCCCCAACCTTACGTGAATTTTTTGCGCCCAACGTCTTTTCCGTCCGTGCGGTCGCCGCGCTGGCCATGCTTTTGGCCATCCGCGCGGTTTTAGGCCTTCCGTTCCTGACAATTTATATCACACCGGAATTCAAGCTCATCACATTCGCCTACGTGACGGATGCGATGGCGGCGATGTTTTTCGGGCCCATCGCCGGCATGGTGTTTGCGTTTGCGGGCGACGCGCTGGGGTTTTTTGCGAGCAGCGGTGTCGGCGGCCCTTATTTCCCCGGCTTTGCCTTATCCGAAATGATCACCTGTTTTATCTTCGCCTGCTTTTTTTACAAACGGCAAATCACTTGGCTGCGCGTCATTATCGCCTGGCTCCTTGATGTTGTGATTGTGCAGATCCTCCTCAATCCATTCTGGCTGATTCTCATGTACGGAGCGAAGGCCGGAGAGGTTTATGCGGTCTTGCGCGTCGTGAGCAGCCTTGTACAATCCCCCCTTCACATTGCGGTCCTATACTTTTTGCTGACCCGTATCCGCCGTCTGGACCGTTATCTGCACCAGCCCGGATAAGGAAGCGCCGCCCCGGCGCGAAACCGGCTCAGCCGATCACTTCGTACAATTCCGCCGCGTCCTCCTTGCGAACGTTTTCCCGGACATCTTTTACGCGCACACGCAAAACGGATCCGCCGAAACGCACCTCAACCACGTCGCCCGGCGAAACCTCCGCGCCCGCCTTCGCGTCCTTGCCGTTCAGGCTGACGCGCCCGAGATCGCAGGCCTCTTTCGCAACTGTACGCCGTTTGATGATCCGCGCGGTTTTCAGATATTTGTCGATACGCAAAACGGCCCGCGCTTATTATTTTTTGGTTTTTTGATTGACCGCGTCCTTAAGCGCCTTGCCGGCCTTGAAGACCGGCGCCGTCGAAGCCGGGATGTCCGTCAACTGTTCGGGCTTCCGCGGGTTGCGGCCCTTGCGCGCCTTGCGCGCCCGCGTTTCAAAAGTCCCGAACCCGATCAACTGCACTTTTTCCCGCTGGATGAGCGCCGTTTCAATCGTACCGATTACCGCGCTGACGGCAGCTTCCGCGTCCTTTTTCGTAAGACCTGTCTTTGATGCAACTTCCGCAATCAATTCCTGTTTATTCACAAGCAACCTCCTCATTATAGGTGTAAAAAAATGACTATGGCATCAACGGCGCCGATCCGAAATCAAATCGGCGACGTAAGGATTATTCTCGCATTTTCAGAGGCGCAGGTCAAGCGTTCTGCGGATTTTTGTCCGAAATTGACCGCCCAAAAGTTGCGGTCCACGCTTGTCGAATGAGGATGGCGTTATTTACTGCCTGTTTTCGTCCGGAAAGCAGCGGGGAATCAGCGCGGGCGGACGTTGCGGGCGGGCCGGAAACGCCGGTAGAGGCGGTAGAGCTGTTCGCCTTTGGGAAGCTGCTTCAGCTCCTGCGGCTCGATCGCGCGCGTCGCGAAGAGAAGGATGATGTAGACCAAAGCGGCGACAAGGATTGCCGCGATTGTGGAGATCGCGTTTCCCATATGCGCCGCGTATCGCAACGGATAGAAAACAGCCGCGGCGACGCCGCCCATGGCGAGCGCCGAAACGAGCGGGCGCAGGAACGTGAGGCTGAATTCGAAACGTACGCCGGTATAGACCCTCACTGCACGGTAATTCAGAATCGCTGCGACTGCGAATGCGGCAGCCGTCCCCAGCGCCGCGCCGCGGATATTGAAAGCGGGAATGCTGGTCAGCACATACGTGATGACGAATTTGCAGGCCGCACCGATCAGAATATTGATGAAAGGAATATTCTGCTTTCCGACGCCCTGCAACACGCCCGCCAGCGCGTCGATCGAGGAGAGGAAGAAGGCGCCGATCGCAAAGATAAAAAGCGTGGACGCCGCGCCCGCGGCATCCGCCGCCTGCATCGGATAGAGCAGGAGCATCACGGGTTCGGACAGCACCATGAGGCCGACCGCGCAGGGGAGCCCGATAATCATAGAAAGCCGCAGACCCAGCGTTACATTGTAACTGAAGAACGGCATGTCCTTTGTTTTCCACGCATGCACAACCGTGGGGACCATGCTGATCGCGATTGTCTGTGTCAGCATCTTGGGAAGATTGGTAATCGGCTGTGCAAAGCCTGTAAGCTGACCGTACATTGTGCGTACCGTCGCGGAATCGAAGCCGGCGGCTGCCAGCCGGTTTGTGACGATAAGCAAATCTGTAAGAGACATGATCGGTATAACGGCCGCGCCCAGGGTGATCGGAACCGCGATGACCGCAATTTTTTTCATTATCTCTATTGTGCTCTCCCGGCGCCGGGGATCGTTTTCCTGCCATACGCCCTCGCGGCGCCTTCGCAAGCCTTCCCTGTTGCGAAATTTGAAATAGACTACAGCCAGAACGGCGAGGCCGCCCACCGAACCCGCCGCCGCGCCGAAAGTGGCGCCTGCCGCCGCGTACTCCAAACCCATGGAAAGCAGAAAATACGCGAGCGTCAGGCCGGCGGCTACGCGGCACAATTGCTCGACAATCTGACTGACCGCCGTCGGCTTCATATTTTGCATGCCTTGAAAATACCCGCGAAGAACACCCATAACCGGCACGAAGATAAGCGCAGGCGCAATTGTCTGCATCGCGTACACCGCGCCGCTCATATCCTGAATATGGCTCGTGATATAATCCGCGCCGAAAAAGAGGGCTGCGAAGAAAACAATTCCGATAATCAACATTAGCGTTATCGCAACCTTAAGGACGCGGTTCGCGTCGCCGCGGTCATCATCTGCAAGATTTTCCGCGACGAGGCGGGAAATAGCGATCGGGATACCGGTCGTCGCAATGACGACCAATAGGGAATAGATCGGATAGACCGCATTGTAAAGCCCCATGCCTTCGGCGCCGATCAGATTGCCGAGCGGGATACGGAAGAACGCGCCAATGAACTTTACAACGAATCCGCCCGCGGCCAAAATGACCGCGCCGTACAGGAAGGTACGTTTATTCATATCAGCGCAGCCGGACGTTGCGGGCGGGCCGGAAACGCCTGTAGAGACGGTATAACCGCTCTCCCTTCGGAAGCTGCTTCAACTCCTGCGGGTCAATCGAGCGCGTTGCAAAGAGCAGGATGATATAGACGATTGCGCCGATAAGGATCGCCGCAATCGTGGAAATCAGATTCCCGGTATGCGCCGCGTCCCTGAGGCTGTAGAAAACGACCGCAACGACACCGCCCATGACGAGTGCAGAAACAAGCGGACGCGCGAAGGTAAGCTTGAAATCGAAACGCACGCCGGTATAGGTTCTTACCGCACGGTAATTGAGGACCGTCGCAATCGCATACGCAGTGACTGTCCCTAAGGCGGCGCCGCGGATATTGAAAGCGGGGATGCCGGTCAGCGTATAAGTGATGATAAGTTTACAACCCGCGCCGATCGCAATATTGACGAAAGGGATCATCTGCTTTCCGACGCCCTGCAGCACGCTTGTCAGCGCGTCGATCGAACAGAGAAAGACGATGCCGATCGCAAAGATGAAGAGCGCTGTCGATGCGCCCACGGCGTCCGTCGGTTGCATCGGATAGAGAAGAAGCATCACCGGTTCCGGCAGCACCATCAGGCCGACCGTGCAGGGGAGCCCTATGATCAGCGCAAGGCGCAAACCCAGCGACACATTATAATGCAGAAAGGGGATGTCCTTCGTTTTCCACGCGTGTACAACCGTCGGGACCATGCTGATCGCGATCGCCTGCGTCAGCGTCTTGGGCAGATTGGTGATCGGTTCCGCGAAGCCTGTAAGCTGGCCGTACATCGTGCGCACCGCCACGGGATCAAAACCCGCGGCCGAGAGCCGGCTCGGAACTACCCACACATCGATATTGTACATAATCGGCATGATAGCCGCTCCGGCGGTAATCGGCACCGCGATGGCCGCAATTCTCTTAATGATCTGTATCGTGCTCTCTCGGCGCCGCGGATCTCTTGCCTGACGCGCCTCTTCGCGGCGTTTTCGGAAGCTTTCGCTGTCGCGGAATTTGGAATAGAGCACGACCATGACAACAAGACCGGCCCCCGCGCCCGCCGTAGCGCCAAAAGTGGCGCCCGCCGCCGCATACTCCAAGCCCATAGAAACTAAGAAAAACGCGAGTATCAAGCCGAATATCACACGGAACACCTGCTCGATAATCTGACTGACCGACGTCGGCTTCATATTCTGCATACCCTGAAAATATCCGCGGAAAGCACCCATAACCGGCACTAAAATAAGCGCGGGCGCAATCGCCTGCATCGCGTATACCGCGCCGTGCAAGTCCTGGATATGGCTGGTGATGAATGCAGCGCCGAAAAAGAGGACTACGAAAAAGATGATCCCGATAATCAGTGTCAACGCCACCGCAACCCTAAAGACGCGATTCGCGCCGCCGCGGTCCCCATCCGCAAAGTTTTCCGCAACAAGGCGGGATACCGCAATCGGGATACCCGTTGTCGAGATGACAACCAGCAGCGTATAAACCGGATAGACCGCGTTGTAATACCCCAAACCCTCGCCGCCGATGAGATTGCCGAGCGGAACACGGAAGAAAAAACCGATGATCATGATGACAATGCCCGCCGCAGCTAAAATGCCTGCGCCGTGCAGGAAAGAGCGCTTTTTCACAGCGGAATACCCTCCGCGTCAAGTTCATTCAAGATGCGCGCTTTGGAACGGCCTACTTCATGAGAAATACGGTCAAAATCGACGGTCGGGAGCGATTTCGCCGCAAGTCCGTCCGTGCGCCGGTAGACGATCGTTCCGTCCGCAACGGTCATCACGATATCGCGGCTCGAAGCTGCGTAGACGAGCGCCGCCGCCGGATCGTAAAACGGCTGGAAGGCGGGCGCGGTGAAGTCGAGCGCGATCAGATCGGCGCGCATCCCCTCCGCGAGAACGCCGCAGTCGGCGCGCCCCTGGGCGAGCGCCCCTCCGCGCGTCGCGGCGCGAAGCGCCTGCTCCGGCGAGATCTGCGTAGGATCGCCCGCGCGCACCTTTGCGCCGATCTCGAAGAGTTTGGTCTCCTCAAAGAAATTGAAGCTGTTGTTGCTGGCGGCGCCGTCGGTCCCGAGCGCAAGGTTCAGGCCGTTCCGGAGTATCATCGGGGCGTCCATGATGCCGCTCGCGAGTTTCATATTGCTGACCGGACAGCTCACAACCGAGACGCCCTTCCCCTTCAGGATCCGCGCGTCTTCCTCCGTGATCCACACGCAGTGCGCCGCAAGGCCGCCGTTATCGAAAACGCCGCCGTCCGCAAAGACCTGCGCCGGCGTTTTTCCGCTGTTCCGTTCCTTGCATTCCTCGTGTTCTTTTTGCGTCTCCGAGACATGGACGTGAAGCGGCGCGCCGGTTTCATGGACGAGGCCGGAGACCGCCTCGATCAGCGACGGCGTCGCGGTATATTCGGCGTGCAGCGCGAGCTCTACGCGGATACGGCCGTCCTCTTTGTTATTATTGTCATAATATAGTTTTTTGGATTCCTGGAACGGCGTAAAGCCCGTCAGATCTTTGAGTTCGTCAAAGAACGACAGCCCGCGCGAAACATTCAGCTTCGCCCCGCAGGACGCCGCCGCGCGCACGATGGCTTCGCAGTGGAAATACTGGTCCGACATGGAAACGACGCCGTGCATGAAGCCTTCCGCGAAAGCGAGCAGCGACGCGTAATAGACGTCTTCCTCCGTGATTTTGTCTTCAAACGGAAAGATGCGTTCGCCGAGCCATTCCTGGAGGCGCATATTTTCGCCGTAACCGCGCATCAGCGTCATCGGCGTATGGGTATGCGCGTTGTAGAAAGCCGGCATAAGCAGCAGGCCTGCGCCGTCGATCACGGTTTCCGGTTCTGCGGAGCCTGCCGGCGCTGCGCCGGTTTCGCAAATCTGAACGATCCTCGCGCCGTCGGCGCGCAGATCCATTCCGCCGGAAACCGAAAAATCCGGGTTCAGCACCGTGGCATTCCGGAACAGGAGGCTCATTCCGCAAACTCCTTTACGCGCGCCAGGAAGGCCGCCATCTCCGCGTCCGTCCCGACCGAGACGCGCAGGCGGTCGTCCACGCGCGGTTTTTCGAAATACCGCACGAGGATCTTCGCTTCGCGCAAAAAAGCAAACAGCGCGCGCGCGCGCGACGCGCTTCCGCATCCCATAAAGAGGAAATTTGCCTGGGTCGGAAGGACGTCGTAACCCATCGCCGAAAGAGCCGACGCCGTTTCTTCGCGCGTGCGGATGATCTTTGCGGCCGTGTCCCTATAATAGTTTTCGTCCGCAAGCGACGCGGCGCCGGCCGCAATCGCGGCCCTGTCCAACGGATAGGAATTGAACGAATCCTTCGCCGCCGTGAGCGCCGAAATCA
The DNA here is from genome assembly GCA_009778945.1 of Clostridiales bacterium. Lineage (GTDB taxonomy): Bacteria > Bacillota > Clostridia > Peptostreptococcales > Anaerovoracaceae > WRFF01. Next base: position 8,774 of record WRFF01000068.1, read on the forward strand.
CGCGCGCGTCGCCCAGGGC
>WRFF01000069.1 GCA_009778945.1 Clostridiales bacterium
ATGCGGTCTGCCATCGTTCGTATTTTGAAAAAGGCGCTCGCATCATGGTTGAGATTTTTGATGACCGTGTAGATGTCACAAGCCCCGGCGGAGTCTGCAAGGGCATCACGGAAGAGAACTTCGGAACGGTAAGCATCACGCGAAATCCTATCGTCGTCAGTATGTTTTTTCGCATTGAGTATATCGAGCAAATGGGCACGGGTATCACGCGTATGAGGAATGCGGCAAGAGAAGCAAATGTCGCCGAGCCGGAGTTCAGATTGGCGGACTTCTTCAAGGCTACGTTTAAGCGTCCACCTACGGATGGATCTAGTAACGGGAACACGTCAGTAAATACGTCAGTAAATACGTCACAAAATACGTCAGTAGAAACGTCACTACGAACAAATGTAGCGTTGACAGCAATTGAGACGGAAGTCTTTAATTGCCTTATAGCAGACCCCTACGTCAAAATCAGTGATATTGCTGCAAAACTAGGCAAATCGAGATCCACCGTCTCAGATAGAGTTCAGGCTCTGAAGAAAAAAAGGGTAATTATTCGTGTTGGATCTGACAAAACCGGACATTGGGAAGTAGTTGAGGGTACGAAATGAAAACGATTCTTGTGACAGGCGGAGCAAATGGGCTCGGAGATGAGGGGCGACTTGAACCAGGACGATTTGCGGCAGAGGTTTCAGTTATTAGAAATTTTCTAATAACTGGCGCGAGAAGGAGATAGACAATGCGTATTTTCGTAACCAAAAAACTTGCGTCGGTGATGGGGATAAAACCTGTCCCTGTGGGCAATGAGACCGATCCTCTGTTTTCATGGACGGCGAACTGGACAAACACTTTTTACGACAGAAAAGAAGATATGGTCGTCATGATAAATAATGCTACCCGTTTTACGGTTCTGATATAGGGCGTAAGACGCAACCAGTTCAAGGATATTGCAAGGAAAATGATTTCGGCGATCAGAAATACTATGCTTGCGATGAACATTGATCCGGAAGTGGTGGATGAATACATGAGCAGGGCTGCGGAACCTGAGTTCTATTCCAATAACGACCCCAAGCTAACGGCCGCGCTGAACAGCACAGCGCTGCAATCAGCATTTATAGTCGGACGTACCGTCAATGATTCCGAAGGTATTATCAAATACGACGATACTATGGGACAGATCGTTAGCAGATACCTTGTTAATTACAGCAAGAATTACAAGGATGGGTTTGTTCCTGCCGAGGAAATGATAAAGGCCCTGGCTGAGTTTACCGGAAAACCGGTATACAAATATCGTGCTTTTGAAATCGTGGTTTCTCTTGATCTGGATATATACACGGCCGTGAGGCGATTGATTGTTCCGGCCGGCATTACATTTTTCTGTTTGCATGAATTGTTGCAGCGCGTGTTTGACTGGAGAAACTGTCATCTGCACGATTTTAACGTGCTCGACGAGAAGGGGCGGAATTCCGTAGCGAGAATCGTCGCTTGCACAGATGATCTGGAGTATGGCGGCGAGGCGGCTCTGGAGCGCGACCTACGGCTGTCTGCTTATTTCCCGAAATATAATCATATAATATACATGTATGATATGGGCGACAATTGGGAGCACAACATAGAACTCGTGAGAGTGATGGAAGACTATGGCGAAGATTCGCCATACCTGCTTGAAGCGATCGGGCAAACCCCGCCTGAAGACGTCGGGGGCGTCCCGGGGTTTATTGAATTCCGCGAAATAATGCTTGATCCAAAACACCCCGATCATGCCAAGACCAAAGAATGGGCACGCTATTGGCCGCCCGAACTCAGTGAATGGGAAGCCCGGCCAAAGATAATACACTTATAGGAATTGAGAAAATAAAAAACGATACGATAAACATACGTTCTCAAAATGTGATATACTGTATGCAGGAAATTAAATGAAGCGGTAACGTATGGGGAACGTATTTTACAGGGACTATCCGAACATACGAAGCTTACGAGAAGATCATGGCTTTTGACCCGTATAGTGTCAAAGACTTCCTGAAAGCGCACAAATTGATGACTGAAGGGCTTATTGACGAATCCGGCAGATTTCGCAGCGGCGACGTGGGCGTATTCGATGGCGACATCGTGGTTCATGTCGGCGCCAGGCCGCAATTGATAGAAGAACTGTTCGGATGGGCGAAAGAATCCGAGCTGCACCCTGTGCTGAAAAGCGCGGTCGTACACTGTGAAATCGAAACCGTCCATCCGTTCGCGGATGGCAACGGGCGTATGGGGCGGCTGTGGCAGACGCTTGTCCTCGCCAAATGGAATGAGATTTTTGAGTGGCTACCGATGGAATCGGTGGTATACGCGAAAAGGCCGCAGTACTACGAGGCGCTGCAAAACGCGCAAAAGATAAATGATTCCACAGGATTTATTGAGTTCACACTTTCCGCATTGCTTGACACCTTGAAAACACAGGCCGAGCAGAGCAAGGGCGACGGTATAAAAGACGGTATAAAAGACGGTATAAATGAGTCTCAAAAGAAGATGCTGATGCTGGTTAATGGCAATCCATATATCACGGCCGATACTCTCGCCGCCGAACTTGGAATCAATAAGCGTAACGCTGAAAAGAATATCAAAGTGCTGAAAGATGCAGGATTGCTCGTTCGCGTGGGAGCCCGTAAAAACGGGTATTGGAAAGTGGCAAGAAGCTGACATTACGGAAAGCGGCTCGCGGCGCCATGCCTTCGCCTTTGCGATCGACGGCGCTGGGGATTTCGAGAACGGGCCCGGAAAGTGCTATACTGGTAACAGGAGCATGAATTAAATACATTTCATATCAAAATCGCCCAATAGTATAGTGATACGTCAAGTTATAGGAAGGGAGAACAGAAATGCTCGGTAAAACTTTGGCCAAGGAACTCAGCAAGCAGGTAAGCGCGGAATATTATTCGGCGTAGCGGCGCAGCTTGATATTGGTTGACAGAAATAATTTATTGGAACGAAAGGAGTGGTCTCAATGCATCCGGTGGTTTATGTCATTATTGTCGTCGTCGTGGTCTATGCAATCATCATGATTGCCCGCGCTGTCAACAGAGGGGCGAATTCGCATTTCATCTGCCCGAAGTGCGGCAATGATTTTCAGGTAACGGGAGCGAAATACGCCTTTTCGCCCAAAACTTTCACTTCGCATGATGTGACCTGCCCGAAATGCGGCTATCATGGATTTATGGAGGTACAACCCGGCAAAAAATAATCGCGGCGGGAAGCGGGCGGAGGCGAAAGATCGACTGTTCCGTTTTGTTCGGTTTTGCCGTTATCGCAATAAATGAAAGGATAGGATGAGCTAAAAAGATGAAGAAACGGTATGCGATTTTTTTGCTTTCTCTGTTGGCGTTTGTAATGATATTGTCCGCATGCGGCGGAACAAGCGGTCCGGGCAGCCCGGGGAACACGGGCGATTCAAAAGCGTCGACAGGGCCGGCGGTCTATCACAAAATCACCGCCGCACAGGCCAAGGCCATGATGGACGACGGGAAACCTTTTAAGCTGGTGGATGTCCGGACCCAGGATGAGTACGACGGAGGGCATATCAAGGGCGCCGTGGTGATCCCTTACAATGAAATCGGACCCCGGGCGCCGACGGAGCTGCCGTACAAAACCGCCCGCATCCTGGTTTACTGCCTTAGCGGGAACCGTAGCTCCGCCGCGGCGCATACGCTGGTCAGCCTGGGCTACACCGCCGTCTACGATATGGGCGGAATCAGCGACTGGCCCTACGGCATGGTGAACGATTGACAACAGCGCGATATAGCGCGATATATTGTGAAAAGCGGCTGTCCGAAAGGCGGTTTATGCGCAAGGAGAAATGAGTACGGAATATTCTCAGGAAACACTGGCGGACCTTTATCAGCGCCTCCGGACAGACCCCGACAGGGGGCTTAAGGCTTCCGAAGCCGACGCGGCCCGGCGGGAAACAGGCCGCAATATATTTGAGGAAGCCAGGAAAGATACAGTTCTTCAAAAGGCCGTGCATCATTTGACGGATGTGACCTCTTTGATCCTGCTGGCGGCGGCGGTGGTCTCGTTGATTCTGTCGTTTGCCGACAATCACGGCTTCACGGACCCGATCGTTATTTTTGCGATCATCGTGCTGAACGTCTTTCTGGCCGTCCGCCAGGAAATGGGCGCGGAGAGGGCCCTGGAGGCTTTGCAGCGCATGAACGCGCACCGGACGGTCGTGGTCCGGGACGGCGCGAAACAGACGATCGACGCGACCGAGCTGGTCCCGGGCGACATCTCCGTCCTGGAAGCGGGCGATATGATCCCCGCCGACGCCCGCCTTATCGAAAGCGTCAACCTGCAGGTGGAGGAGTCTGTCCTGACGGGGGAGAGCGTCCCTGTCGAAAAGGACGCGGACGCGGTCATTCCCGCGAAGGCCCCGCTCGGCGATCAGGCGAACATGCTGTTCTCCGGCTGCCTGGTCACGAACGGAAGGGCGAAAGCCGTAGTCACGAGGACCGGCATGCAGACCGAAATGGGCAAAATCGCCGGGCTTCTGAACACCACGCATAAACTCAAAACCCCTCTTCAAAAAAGGCTGGACAAGCTGGGGATAACCTTGAGCTTCCTCGCCATAGGCGCGGCGGCGGTTATGTTCATTCTGGAATATTTGTACGGTACGGCATTTTTGAATGTGCTGATGAACGCGGTAGCGCTGGCCGTGGCGGTCGTCCCCGAAACGCTTCCCATCGTCGTGACTGTCAGCCTGGCTTTCGGCGTGCAGAACATGGCGAAGAAGAACGCGATTATCCGGAAGATACCCGCTGTAGAAACCCTGGGCAACGCGTCGATCATCTGCTCGGACAAAACCGGGACGCTGACGATGAACCGCATGTCCGTCAAGCAGGTCTGGGCGCTCGGGCACGAGCCGGCGAACGCCGAAGACGAACTGGGGCACGATGAGATGCATTTGCTGAAAATGATGGGGCTTGCCAGCAACGCGTCGCTCAAAATGACGGACGGCGCGGAGCAGGCGATCGGCGATCCGACCGAGGTCGCGATCGTCCGCCTGCTGAAGGACAAGCATATCGAAAAAGAAAGCCTGGACGCCGTCTTCCCAAAAGTGTTCGAAATCCCGTTCGATTCCGTCCGGAAACTGATGACAACCGTGCATGTGCTGGAGGACGGGCGGTATGTGTCCGTCACCAAGGGCGCCTACGACCGGATCCCGGTAGACTGCACCTCCGGCTGCAGGGAGTACGCGAAGAAAATCCATGACCGGTTTGCCGAGGACGCGCTGCGGGTGCTTGCGGTCGCCTGCAAATATTACGACGAGCTGCCCGAAACGCTGGACGCGGACGAGCTGGAGCACGGCCTGGCCTTCGCCGGTTTTGTAGGCATGATCGACCCGCCGCGCCCCGAAAGTATGGCGGCGGTGCAGGTTGCGAAGAACGCGGGTATAAAATCGGTGATGATCACGGGCGACCATGTCGTAACGGCCTCTGCGATAGCCCGCGAGATCGGTATTTTGGCGCAGGGCGATCGCGCCGTGACAGGCGCCGAGCTCGAGGAAATGTCCCAGGAGGAGCTGGTCGAAAACGTAAAGAGCTTCCCCGTATACGCGAGAGTCAGCCCCGAGGACAAAATCCGTATCGTACAGGCGTGGCAGGCGCACGGAGAGGTTGTGGCCATGACGGGCGACGGCGTAAACGACGCGCCTGCGCTGAAGGCTGCGGATGTCGGCGTCGCCATGGGATCGGGCACGGATGTCTCAAAGAACGCGAGCGATATGGTGCTGACTGACGACAATTTTGCGTCTATCGTGGACGCCGTCGCGGAAGGCCGGCGCGTATACCATAATATCCGCAAGATCCTCTATTCCCTGATCAGCTGCAATATCTCGGAAATTTTCATCATGCTCCTGGCGATCCTGTTCGGCTGGGGCGCCCCCCTGGTCGCGCTTCAGCTGCTGCTGATCAATGTGGTCGCCGACGGCATTCCGGATCTCTTTATGTGCAGGGAAGCCGACCGGGGCGGAATGGCGCGCCAGCCTGTCCCCAAAGACACCGGCCTCTTTGCGGACGGGCTGGCGCTGAAGATCGGCGTCATGGTGGCTGTTTTCACCGTCATATCGCTGGCCGGGTTTTATATCGGGAATTTTGTCACGCTTCCCGGCGGCGTGGCCCCTTCCAGGCAGGCCGGCATCACGATGGCGTTTGTGGTCATCGGATGGTCGTCCATCGTCAACATCTTCAACGCGAGAAGCAACACAAAATCGATCTTTAAAATCGGATTTTTGTCCAACAAACCGCTGTTTTTCGCGTCTCTGTTCTCCATTGCGCTTCTCGCCGCCGTTGCCTCCGTTCCGGTTTTGATGAGGCTTTTTTATTGCATTCCGCTGAGCCCGGCCCATTGGCTGATCATGATCGTGCTGTCTGTTGTCCCCTTGGCCGTGGGGGAACTTCAAAAAGTTTTTGCCGGACGGAAAAACCGGCGTCCCTCTGTGGTATAATTAATTCATGGATTGCATATTTTGCAAAATTATCGCAGGGGAAATTCCGGCAGATGTTGTTTACGAGGATGATCAAATCCTCGTATTCCGCGATCTTGCGCCGCAGGCGCCGGCGCATGTGCTCATCGTGCCGAAACGCCATATCGCCTCTTTGGACGCGTTGGACGGCTCTTCCGAAGACAGGGAACTGCTGGGGTATCTGATGGGGAAGGTCCGTGAGATTGCGGGACAGCTCGAACTTTCGGAAGGGTACCGCCTTGTATGCAACTGCGGGGAATACGGCCAGCAAACGGTCCAGCATCTGCATTTCCATCTGCTCGGAAAACGGCAGATGGCCTGGCCTCCGGGCTGAATGTTTCTAAAATATTGCAGAACGTGAAGGGCGGGCAGGAAATACCTCTCGCTTTGGTACTGTAATTACAGATACGCGGATACAGAGAGCTATCGTCTCAGGGGATAATTCCCGTAAAGCGGGGACAAGAAAGAAGAGGTGACAAATTGGACATCGATAACACAAAAAGTTTAGAAGAACACAAAAGGCGCAAGCAATGGCCTGCCGTGGTCATTTCGCTGGCAGTCGTAATTGTTGGGACAATATTGATTTCCATGCTGATCGGCGGTTTTCACGGCATCGGCGAATTGTTTGCTTTTATCGGAAAGCAATATTGATACAGGCGCCGCGACATTTTTTTATCCATCGCTTGCAATACGCTTTACATTTGCGGTATACTAATCAAACATAATCGTGTGATTTTCGTCGTTACGCAAAGAGGAGGTGAGCAGGAATGGCACAGGTGATCGTGCGTGAAAACGAAAGCCTTGAAAGCGCTTTGAAACGCTTCAAACGCTCATGCGCCAGAGATGGCGTAATGTCCGAATTGCGCAAGAGAGAGCATTACGAAAAACCCAGCGTCCGGCGTAAGAAAAAGTCGGAAGCGGCGCGTAAAAAAGCACGCAAATATTGACAGGGCGCTCCGGTTCGCCGGAGCGTTTTTTGTTATACTATAAAATATATGGAAAACGATGTGAAAGAAGTGATCCGGTTCCCTTTGCTGGAAACCGTCGATCCGGTACAGCTCTTTGGGATACAGGACGCAAACCGCCGCAAAATCGAGGCGGCTTTCGATGTGGAGCTCGTTTTGCGCCGCGATGAAATCGTGGTGACCGGCAAACAGGCGGTCGCGGTGCAGGGCGTGTTGGAAGACCTGGTTTACGCGCTTGAAATCGGCGAGGCGATCGACGATCAAAAATTGGATTATATCCTGCATCTTGCCGCGGAGGGCGGTTCGTACAGGACGGGCGGCCCGGGCCGGGATATCGTCGCCTTCACGCACCGCGGCAAACCGATCAAGGCGAAGACGGCAGGGCAGACCGCCTATGTGGATGCGATCCGCACGCACGAAATTGTGTTTGCGATCGGGCCGGCGGGTACCGGCAAGACCTATCTTGCCGTAGCGCTCGCGGCGGTCGCTTTCAAGAACCACAGCGTCGACAAGATCATTCTGGCCCGGCCCGCGGTGGAAGCGGGCGAACGGCTCGGCTTTTTGCCGGGAGACCTGCAGGAAAAAGTCGATCCTTATCTGCGCCCTCTGTATGACGCGCTCTATGACATCATGGGGCGCGATATGACGCTTCGCCTGAAGGAAAAAGAGGCGATTGAGGTGGTGCCGCTCGCTTATATGCGCGGCCGGACGCTTGACAACGCCTTCATAATCCTCGACGAGGCGCAGAACACGACACGCGAACAGATGAAAATGTTTTTGACGCGCATGGGGATTGGCTCGCGCGTGGTCGTCACGGGCGATGTGACGCAGATCGACTTGCCGGAAGGGAAGGCGTCCGGGCTGTTACACGCGGAAAAAGTGCTGAAGAACGTCCCTGAAATCGTCTTTTGCAGGCTGAAAGACCGTGACGTAGTGCGGCATATCCTTGTCAAGAAGATCATCGGCGCCTATGAAAAATGGGAAAAGCGATAGTGATGCAGATCGAGTATGAGGATACGGATTTCCCCCCGGAGACGCTGCGCGCGGATTTTCAGCGCGCCGCCGAGGCAGTGCAGAAAAGCGAGGCGCTTTCAGGCTGCGAGCTGGAAGCGGACGTGCGTTTCGTCCCGGAGGAAGAAATGCGGGAGCTCAATCTGAAATTCCGCGGGAAGGACCG
>WRFF01000070.1 GCA_009778945.1 Clostridiales bacterium
GTCGTGCTCAATATGCGCATCATGACGCGCATGGGAAAGGTAGCGATGGACTATCTCGGGGACAGTGAGGTTTTTGTCAAAGGGCTGCACAGCAAGCTTGACATCAATCCGGAAAGGCGGTTTATCTGCCATTTCCCGGAAGATAACACGATCTGGTCGATCGGCTCGGGGTATGGCGGCAACGTACTGCTCGGCAAGAAATGCTTTTCGCTGCGCATCGGCTCCTTCCTTGGTTGGACCGAGGGCTGGCTGGCCGAGCATATGCTGATCCTCGGCGTCGAGGACCCGCAGGGCAAGGTGGACTATGTCGCGGCGGCTTTCCCGAGCGCCTGCGGCAAGACCAATCTTGCGATGCTGATTCCGCCGGAATACGCGCAGAAGCGCGGTTATAAGATATGGACGGTCGGCGACGACATCGCGTGGATGCGCATCGGTGACGACGGCCGCCTTTGGGCGGTTAACCCCGAGGCCGGATTTTTCGGCGTCGCGCCGGGTACAAGCATGAAGAGCAATCCGAACGCGATGTATACCATGAGAGCCAATACGATTTTTACGAATGTCGCGCTCAAGCCGGACGGAACCGTTTGGTGGGAGGGTATGGGCGTCCCCGCACCCGCAGAGGCGACTGACTGGAAGGGAAATCCGTGGACGCCGAACAGCCCCGAAAAGGCGGCACATCCGAATTCGCGTTTCACGGCGCCGGCGTCGCAGTGCCCCAGCATCAGTCCCGAATGGGAAAATCCGAAGGGCGTGCCGATCTCGGCGATCCTTTTCGGCGGCCGCCGCGCGAAAGTCGCGCCGCTTGTGTACCAGAGTTTCGATTGGAATCACGGCGTCTTTATCGGCGCGACGATGGGCTCCGAAACGACGGCGGCGGCGATGGGACAGGTCGGCGTTGTGCGCCGCGACCCGATGGCGATGCTGCCGTTCTGCGGTTACAACATGGGCGATTATTTCGCACACTGGCTGGATATGGGGGGAAAGATTCTGAATCCGCCCAAGATCTTCAACGTGAACTGGTTCCGTACGGACGACGAAGGGAATTTCATCTGGCCGGGTTTCGGCGAGAATTTCCGCGTTGTCAAATGGATCATCGATCGCTGCAAAGGCGCGGTCGGCGCAAACGAGACGGCGGTCGGCTATATGCCCAGGCCCGAGGATATCGAACTTACCGGGATTGAGGACAAAGTAAACGAAGACACGCTGAAAGCGCTGCTTTCGATCGATAAGGAGAACTGGGCGCAGGAGATCGAAAATGAAAACGAGTTCTTTGCGAAATTCGATCGGCTGCCGGACGAAATACGCGCACAATATGAAGCACTGAAGACAAGGTTGGGTGTATAATAAAAAATATTTGAATATGTAATAAGGAGGAATTATGTATGGCAACGAAGGATAGTCTTGTGGCTATGCTCGGCAAAGCGAACGTGATCGACGATCCAAAAGTCCTTGCGTCCTATGCGGAGAGCCACAGTTTCGACTTGCATTTCGCGCCGTGGTTTGTCGTCAAACCAAAGAACGCGGAACAGGTCGAGGAAATTGTGAAATGGGCAAACAAGACCAAAACCCCCCTTGTCCCGGTCAGTTCAACGGGCGTCAAACTGCGGGGCGACAGTGTTCCGAGTGTACCGGAGGCCGTCACGGTGGACCTTTCGGGTATGAAAAAAATCCTGAACGTCAACCGACAGCAACGGATGGTCGTGGTGGAGCCGGGCGTTACGTACGATCAACTGAATGCGGAACTGGCTAAGAAAAACATGGTCATTCCCGGCAGCCTCAAGCCAAAGAAAGGCCAGTCGGTCGTGACGGACGTGATCGAGGCCGTACCGCGGCTCAATCCTATGATCCAGTGGAATTTCTTTGACCCGCTGCGCTGCGTGGAGGTTACCTGGGGCGACGGCACCCGGATGTTCACCGGCGAAGCGCTCGCCGGCCCGCGCGACCTCAAGACGCAGTGGTCGCGCCAGCAATGGCAGGTACAATATATGGGCCCGTGGATAACGGATTATTATCGCCTCATTACGCAGGCGCAGGGCAGCATGGGCATCGTGACTTGGGCGTCGCTCAAAGCGGCGGTCAAACCGCAGGTCCATCAGCTCTACCTCGCGGAAGCGGACGATCTCACAGAACTCGAGAGTTTTGTATATAAAGCCATGTGGACGCGGTTCCCGGACGAGATCTTTATTTTGAACAGAGCGCAGGCGGCGAACATTATGGGAAAAGACGCGGGCGAGATCATGCAGCTCAAAGAGGTGCTTCCGCCGTGGATTGTGGCGGTCGGCGTCGCGGGCCGCGAGTTGATCCCCGAAGTTCGTTTCGAAGCGCGCAGCAAGGATCTTATTGATATCGCGCAGACGAACGGCCTTGACCTCAAGGAGGGCGTCGCAAACCTCAGCGGGCGTGCGCTCTATCAGGAAATCACAAAAGAAGATACGGGCGGGACATACTGGAAGGACGTCTATATGGGCTCGCATCAGAATGTCTTTTTCCTCACGCAGCTTGAGAAGACGCCTGTTTTCCTCAAAGCTGTCCGCGAGATTGCGCAAGACCTCGGCTATCCGACGGAAGATATCGGCGTTTACATCCAACCGAAGCATCTCGGCAGCAGCTATCATATGGAATTTACGTTCCCGTACGATCCGAACAGCGCCGCGGCGGAAGCCCGCGTGCTCGATTTGTCGGAAGCGGTAAGCGTGGCTGCGGCGGATCTTGGCGGTTATTTCTCCAGGCCGTACGGCAAATGGGCGGGCATCCAGCTCAACAAAGACGCCCAATCGTTGATGGTGCTGAAGAAGCTGCAGGGGATCTTTGACCCGAACGACGTCATGAACCCCGGCAAGCTGGCCGTTTAGCGGAAGGAGGACAGACATGGCAAAGAAAACTTTGTACGATATGAAACCCGTCAAAGGGTATGAGAAGAAACTCGAAGATTTCTTCCCGATGGAGCGCCGCTGCAGCAACTGCCTCGGCTGCAAATTCGTGCCCTTTGAGAAAATCAAATCCAACCGCTTCGGCCGCAACTGCCCGAGCGTTTGGTACTATAATTTCAACACCTATTCGGCCAGAGGGCGTTTTCAGCTCGGGCAGAATATCATCGAGGACGGTTATGTGAAATTTGAAGGCCAGGCGCTTGACGCGATCTTCAACTGCCAGGCCTGCGGCGCTTGTGACGTCGCCTGCAAGGTCACGCGTTTCAACCTCGAGCCGCTCGCGCATAATATCGCGCTGAAGGAGCGGGCTGTCGAGAAGGGCCTCGCGCCGGTCGAACTCAAAGCGATGGCGAAGCAGTTGGAGAGACAAAAATCCATGCTGCCGGACGCGAAGAAGGCCGACCGCGCGAATTGGGCGAAAGGCCTCAAACTGAAGGACGTCAGCGGCAAGGAAACAGCGGAGTACGTATTCTTCCCCGGCTGCCAGTACGCGTATGACCCCATCCTGCAGAAGAAAGCGCAGACCTATGTGAAGGTCCTGCAAAAGGCGGGCGTGGATCTGGGCTATCTCGGAAACGCCGATATGTGCTGCGGCGGACGCGCGAAACAGACCGGATTCCGCAAGGAATTCGAGGCGGAGGCGCAGGCCAACGCGGCGGCCTGGAAGAAGGCCGACGTGACAAAGATCGTCACCCCCTGCGCGGACTGCTATCACGCGATCAAGCGCCAGTACGCGTTGCTCGGCATCGAAGTCGAAGTCGTCCACGCGGTCGAGCTGATTGCCGATCTTGTCAAAGCAAAGAAACTCAAATTCAAGAAGAATATCGACCTGATGGTCACCTACCACGATCCCTGCCATCTGGGCCGCCTCGGCGAACCGTTCGAAGCGTGGAACGGCACGGAAAAGAAGATCCTGAACCAGATTCATACCTGGGAACCGGCGCGTCCGCGTTACGCGGGCACGTTCGGCGTCTATGACGCGCCGCGCGAAATCCTGGAGGCGATTCCCGGCGTACGCCTTGTCGAGATGGAGCGCATTCGCGAGAACAGCTGGTGCTGCGGCGCCGGCGGCGGCTGCAGCGTCTTCAGCCCGGAGTTTTCGGACGCGGTCGCGAGCGAGCGTGTGACGGAAGCGCAGGCGACGGGCGCGGAAGCGATCGTAACAGCCTGCCCGTGGTGTGAAATCAACCTGACCGGCATCGAGTCGGATAACGGCACTTTCATGGAAGTCGTCGATATCATCGATCTCGTGGCGAAAGCGCTGTAGGCAGTAGATTCCACAAAATCAAAGATTTTGGGAATCCTTGCATGAGACCTACCAACGATTCACTTTGCGAATCGGGTTAGGGCTTCAGAAGGAGGCGAAACATGGCACTTACAAAAGAATTTTATCGGGCGCTCGAAGATATCGTTGGGCCGCGCAATGTATCCGACGATCCGGCGGTAACGGAAAATTACCGCTGTATTACGGCGCAGTCCTCCGCGCATTCCGGCCCTTATGAAACAAGGACGCCGAAACCGCAGGCTGTTGTACTGCCGGGCTGCACGGAAGAAGTTCAGCAGATTGTCAAACTCTGCAACAAATACAAAGTCGGTTTCAAGGCCGCGACCACCTTCTGGGCGGCGATGGGCTATATCGGCAATGACAATTCGATCCAGCTTGACATGATCCGCATGGATCAGGTTGAGGTCGATGCGAAGAATATGATCGCGACCTGCGAACCGTTCGCAATCGGCGCGACCGTGCAGGTCGAAGCCATGAAGAACGGCCTCAACTGCAATATCGCAGGCGTCGGCTGCTCAAGCTCCACGCTCGCGGGCAGCGCGGGCTGGGTCGGCTTCGGCCCGAGTTCCATCTCGATGGGTATTGCGAGCGAAAATTTGCTCGGCGTCGAATGGGTACTGCCGGACGGCGAGATCGTTCGCACCGGTACGCTCGGAAGCGACGGCGAGTGGTTCTGCGGCGAGGGCCCCGGCCCGTCTCCGCGCGCGATCTTCCGCGGCTGGACCGGCACCGCCGGCTCGATGGGCGTCTGCACCAAGATTGCGATCCGCCTGCACCCGTGGCCGGGCCCGAAATGGATCCCGACACGCGGCGCCGCGCCGATGTACCGTGCGGACGGTCTCGATATGGTGCGCGCCTATACCGTATGCTTCCCAACCTGGGACGCGTATGCGGAAGGGTTCCGTCTCTTCTACGAAGCGGACGTCTGCTACCTGGCGCATCGCCAGTTCAATATGTTCGGACGCGATATCAAAACCGCGATGGTTGAGATCCTCACGCATCCGGAGAAGCAGTTCCGCGATCTGCCGGAGGTGATGGAGGACCCCTATATCAAGGCGCAGAACGACGAGATGAAGATCGACGTGCAGGTCGTCGTCGCGGGGCTCACCGAGCGCGATCTGGATTACAAGGAAAAGGCGTTTGACGCGATCCTCGCGCAGATCGGCGCGCACAAATCCGAGTACTATCTGCAGCCGGATATCGAGGATTTCGTGAAGCTCTATTTGCTCCGCCTCGCGCGCAAGAACTACAACTATACGCTCTGCAGCTCCTACGAAGGCAATTTCGGGCTTTCTCCGAATGTCTTTGTCGCGGCGCCTCTTATGGAAGAGGCTTCCGCGCTGAAGCGCGAATGGGAGCAGACGCATACGGGCGTTGCGGCGGTCGGCGGCGATTCCGATATGGGTTCGGCCTCCGGCATCGGCGGCGGCGGCACGACAGGCTGGGAGTTCTTCGTGCATTTCGACGGCTTTGACAGGGATTCGATTACCGATTCCTGCGCGTTTATCGACAGAACGCAGGAGTGGATGATTGGCAAAGGCCTCGGCGCGGATATGGGGCGCTGGAATGCGGACGCCCGCAAGCCGGATGGGTACGATTATTCACAGGAGGAGCACGACGCGCTCTACGCGGGGCTTCCGCAACCCGCGCTCGCGATCTATCCGTGGAAGATCCGCGAGGCGTTCAACCCGAACCATCTGACGGGCACCTATATGAAGACAATGACCCCGCCGGAGGTGAAGGCCGCGCAGAAAGCGAAGAAGACACAGAAAAAATAACAACCAAGGAAATAAATACCGGAACGGCGAAGGCCCGGCGGGAGAAATCCATGCAGGGCTTTCTCTATGTGCGGAATGTGCTAAAATGAAGGCGTACGGTGAACCGGTTTGGTTCGTAAAAACAGGACAAATTCAGGAGGTAGCACTATGCCACGCATTACAGTTCCAAGAGACATTTATTTTGGCCGCGGTTCGCTTGACACGCTGAAAGCGCTTCAGGGGAAGAAAGCCATGATTGTGGATGACGGCGGCCCCGTCAAGCAGCTTGGCGTGGTGGACAGGGCGCTCGCATATCTGAAAGAGGCGGGATTCGAGACCATTCTATTTGAGGAAGTAGAGCCCGATCCTTCCGTCGAGACAGTGCGTAAAGGCGCGGCCGTCATGACGGAATTCGCGCCCGACTGGATCATTCCGATCGGCGGCGGCAGTTCGATCGACGCAGCGAAAGCAATGTGGGTGCTGTACGAACATCCGGATATCGACATCTATGACGTCAATCCGTTCAATATGCCTTTGTTGCGTGCGAAAGCGCAGTTCTGTGCAATTCCGACGACAAGCGGCACCGGGAGCGAAACCACAAACGCCAGCGTGCTCTGCGATTACACGACGGGTATCAAATTCGGCGTGGCCGGCTTCGAAATTATCCCCGACATAGCGATTCTCGACCCGGATTTGGCCGACTCCATGCCGCGCACCCTGACGATTTTTACAGGCCTTGACGCCCTCACGCACGCGACGGAAGCGTACGTCGCGAGATTTGCTTCCCCCTTCACGGACTGTCAGGCGCTCTACGCGTTCAAGGCGGTCTTTGAATCGGTTTCGAAGGCGGCGGACGGCGACAAGGACGCGCGCGAATTTATGCATTACGCGCAGTGCCTGGCCGGCATGGCGTTTACCGGCGCGATGCTCGGCATCTCGCACGCGATGGCGCACAAAACGGGCGGCATGTTTGACGCCGGCCATATTCCGCACGGACAGGCAAACGCGATGTATCTGCCCTACGTCATCCAGTACAACGCGAAGGACGCGCGCGCAAAAGCCCGTTATGTCGAACTTGCGAAAGAAGTCGGCATCGATCAGGGATCGGACGATGTGATCGTCGCCGCTCTGGTTACGCATATCAGGTGGCTGACGGCTTCGCTCGGCATTCCGCAGAGCCTGAAGGAATACGGCATTCCGCAGGCGGAATGGGACGCGAAGGTGGCTCAAATCGCCGAGAATGCGATGACCGATTCTCTGGTTATGAGCAATCCGCGCGATATTGATACACCTACGATGCAGAAGGTATTGCAGTATATCTACGATGGCAAGGATATCGATTTCTGATTGATAAATATGTTGTTATTAATATAGGAGAGGAAAACCATGGGACTTGAAAGAAAAACATTCATCATCAATGGTGTCGAGCGCTTTGCGCTCGTCGACCCGGAGAAGGATTGTCTGTCGGACGTCCTGCGCAGAATCGGCCTGACGGGCGTCAAAGTCGGCTGCGGCGCCGGCGTCTGCGGTTCCTGCACAGTGCTGCTGAACGGCGAGGCGATCCGCAGTTGCACGCGCAAAATCGATAAGGTCGAAGAGCAGTCGGAGATACTGACGATCGAGGGCATTGGCGCGCCGGGACGGCTGCATCCGCTGCAGCAGGCGTGGATCACGTACGGCGGCGTCCAGTGCGGCTTCTGTACGCCGGGCTTCATCGTATCGGCGTACGCGCTTCTCGCGGAGAATTTTTCGCCGACGCGCGAGGAAGTACGCGACTGGTTCAAGAAGCATAACAATATCTGCCGCTGCACGGGTTATAAACCCATTGTGGACGCCGTGATGCAGGCCGCCGCCGTAATGCGCGGTGAAAAGACGATGGACGACATCACCTACGACGAAGCGGCCGAGAAGGATATCTACGGCAGCTGCCGTCCGCGCCCAACGGCGCTCGGAAAAGTCACGGGCCTTGCGGATTACGGCGACGATGTAAAGCTGAAGATGCCCGAAGGCGCGCTGCACTGCGTGGCAGTGCTGAGCGAAACGACGCACGCGAAGATCAGGAATGTGGATGTCGCCGAGGCGGAGAAGGCGCCCGGCGTTGTGAAAGTACTGCTCGCGAAAGACGTCCCCGGGACGAATAATATCGACTTCCCGGCGGTCATCCCGCGCACGAAGGGCAAGGGGATCACGGAGTTCCCGATCATCTGCGGCGACGTCGTGAACCGGCGCGGCGACGTGCTCGCGCTCGTTTGCGCGAAGACGGAAGCCGAGGCGCGCGCGGCGGCTAAGCTCGTGAAGCCGGAACTGGAGGAGCTGCCGAGCTACCTCACCTTTATCGAGGCGGCAATGCCGAACGCGATCCAGCTTCACAAGGACCTGCCGAATTTCTATATGGAACAGCCGGTCTATAAGGGCGAAGATACGGCGGAACTTTTCGAGGATGATTCGCTTCTCGTCGCGGAAGGCAGCTTCCACAGCCAGCATGAGCCGCATCTCCCGATCGAGCCCGATACCTTGCAGGGGTATTATGACTCCGAAGGCAATCTGACGATCCAGTGCAAGTCGCAGTCGATCGGCGAGAACCGCGAGGCGCTCGCGCTCGGCCTCGGCCTGCCGGAAGAGAAGATCCGCATCATCA
>WRFF01000071.1 GCA_009778945.1 Clostridiales bacterium
CTATCCGGAGATGGTGCGCTATAAGTACGACCCGGTTGCGTCCGCGAGCATCATCGCGTCGAGTTCGGCTTTCGGCTTGCTCATTCCGCCGAGCATCGGTTTCATCGTCTATTGCACGATGACGCAAACCTCCGTCAGCGATATGTTCGCGGCAGGCATTGTGCCCGCGATTATCGTCATCATCCTTGCGCTGGTCACCGTCAGCATCATCGCAAGGCTCAATCCGAAACTCATGCCGGCCGGTGAAAAATACTCGTGGAAGGAAAGGTTTATTTCCCTGAAGGGGCTGATCGGATTCCTCATCCTCTTCATCCTCGTACTCGGCGGCATCTTCTCCGGCTTCTTCAGCCCGAGCGAAGGCGGCGCGATCGGCGCGGTCGGCTCTTTCGTCATCATGATCATCCGCCGGAACGCAACCTTCGCGAACATTTGGCGTTCGCTCCGGGATTCGGTCAAAACGACGGTCATGATCTTCATGGTTATGATCGGCGCGAATATTTTCGGGACCGCCCTCGCGATGACGCAGATGCCGATTCGGCTCGCCCAGGTGCTTGCGGGCGGGAATATGTCCCCGTACGCCGTGCTCTGGATTATCATTGCGGTCTATATCGGGCTCGGCATGGCGGTCGATACGCTGCCGCTGATCGCAATCCTCGTGCCTATCTTCTGGCCGATCGTGACCGCGTTCGGGTGGAACCCCCTGTGGTTCGGCATCGTTATGGTCATGTGCATGCTGACGGGGCTTATCTGCCCGCCGCACGGCATTCCGTGCTGCATCATGTCCGGTATCGCCAAGGTCCCGCTCATGTCGATCTTTAGGGGCGTGGCGCCCTACTTGCTCATGCTCGCCGTCGGTTTGGTAATCTTTGTGTACATAGAGCCGCTCTCGACGTGGCTGCCGGAAGTGATGAAGGCTGCGCGGACCGGAGTCGGCGGCTGATATTCGGAATAACGGAACCGGCGAAAGCCGTCTTCGTTTTCAAAATAGTGTAAACAGTTAATCAAGGAGGAGAAAGAAAAATGAAAAAGAAATTGCTTTTCGTACTGGCGGCCGTCATCGCGGTGACGATGATGCTCAGCGCCTGCGGCGGCGGTAGCACCACGACAACGCCTCCGGCGGGCGGCGGCGGCAGCCCGGCGGCCCCCGGCGGCAGCCCGACGACTCCGACGCCTCCGGCAGCAACGCCGGAAGTCACGCTGATCCTGACGAATCACGATGCCGATGAAACCCTTTCGGGGCAGTGGTGCCACAAGTGGGCGGATATGGTCAGCCAAAAGAGCAACGGCCGCATCGAGGTCCAGGTAAACAACGGCGGTTCGCTTGCGGGCCCGACACAGTCACTTGACAAGGTCAAGGATGGCACGGTCGACCTCGCATTCGGGCTTCAGCAGTTCTATCCGGGGCAGTTCCCGATGACGGACGGCCTCAGCCTGCCGTATCTCCCGTACACGAGCGCTTCTCAGGCGAGCGACATCATGATGAATATCTGGATGAACACGACTCTGCTGCAGAGCGACACGGGTTATCAGGGAACGAAAGTCATCCTGATCCGCTCGAACTGCGACGCCCCGATCACGACGGCGAGCAAGAAGCTCAATACGGTTAACGATCTCCAGGGCATGACGATCCGCGCCTCGACAGAGTCCATCACCAACTGGCTCAAGGCGTTTGGCGCCACAGGCAAAGGCTGCCCGATCAACGAGCTCTTCCAGAATTTGCAGAACGGCGCGTTTGACGGCGCCATCACGGACTGGCATGGCATCTATTCATACAAGCTGTATGACAACTGCGCGAAGTATTTCGCGGACGAAGCCGTCGTTTACAGCCCGTATTATTTCCTCATGAACCAGGCGAAGTACGACTCGCTCTCCGCCGAGAACAAAGCGGTCATCGACGAGTGCAGCGGCCAGGCCGCGCTGGATCTCATGAACGGCGACTGGGATACCATGAAAGCCACGACAACGGACGCCATCACGAAGGCTGGCGGCGAAGTCTACAAGCTTCCGGATTCCGAGCATGCGAAACTCGTCGCGGCGGCTGACAAAGTCACATCGGACTGGATCGCAGCCAACGGCGATAACGGCAAGCAGCTTCATGATAAAATCGTCGCGCTGTGCCAAACGACAGCCGGCGCTACGCCAAGCAACTAGAAGTACCTGACGAGATTATCAATCACAATACGCGCACGGCGGGAGACGCCCGCCGCGCGCGGTTGACGGTAGGAGGTAAACACTTTGGCAAAGGTGAAGAATTTCATATATTTGCTCGATACGAGACTGTGCAACGTCGCGATGGTAACGATGTTCTTCCTGATGTGCTTCACAACGATTGACGTACTGCTCCGCAAATTCGTCCCGGCCATCGGCGGCATCGTGGACAGCGTCGATTTTACGAATTACATTTTGGTCGTGCTTATATTCTGCGGGTTTGCGTATCTTGAAACGCAGCACGGGCATATCCGCGTCGATGTGCTTGTGAATCTGTTCCCGAAGAAGATGCAGAATGTTTTGGAAGGGATTATGATGATTATCGCCGCCCTGGTTCTTTTCCTCACCGCCTACGCGTTTTTCTCAACCATCGCGTCGACGATAGCCGCTCACAAGGGCACGACAGTCATACACTTCCCGCAGTGGCCGTTCGAACTGGTTGCGGGCATTGCGATCCTGTTCTACGGGGTTACGGTGCTTTTCCACGGCATTGAGGCTTTTGGGAGAAAAGAAGTTGTTGAGCCCGCGGGTTGCGATCCCGAAAAAGCCGCGGAAGCATGAATTATGGGTTTAGGCAGCGCGCTCGCATGGGTGGCGCTGTAGTTTTTTATGAAAGTTTTTAAGGAGAAGACCAATGGCAGCGAAAATCAATGATCTGCGCTCGGCGATAGAATACCTCAAGACAATTCCCGGCCAGTACGCGGAAACAGACGTCGAAGTCGATCCCTGGGGTGAGGTTTCGGCTGTCTACAAATATATCGGCGCGGGCGGCACCGTGGTGCGCCCGACAAAAGAAGGGCCAATGCTGGTCTATAACAATGTAAAGGGCTTTCCGGGCCGGCCGGTCGCGATCGGCGTGCTGGCTTCGCGGAAACGCGTGGGCTATCTGCTCAATCATGATCCGGACCGTCTCGGCTTTCTGCTTGCGGACGCCGTACAGCGCCCCATCAACCCCGTACTGACGGACGAGAAGAATCCTCCCTGCCAGGAGGTCGTCTACAAGGCGACCGATCCGGGCTTCGACATTCGCAAAATCATTCCCACATCGACCAATACGCCTGTCGACGGGGGTTCCTATATCACCATCGGCATGGCGTACGCCAAAGATGTTGAAACCGGCGAGAAGGATATCACGATCCACCGGCTCTGCGTACATACGGAAGACGAGATCTCCATGTTCTTTACGCCGGGCGCGCGCCATATCGGCGCGATGCGCGAGAAAGCCGAGCGCCTCGGCAAACCGCTTCCGATTTCCATCAGCATCGGCGTGGATCCGGCAATTGAGATTGCGGCCGGGTTTGAGCCGCCGACGACGCCGATCGGATACGACGAGCTCAGCATCGCGGGCGCGATCCGCGGCGAAGCGGTCAAAATGGCCAAATGCCTGACCGTCGACGCGGAGTGTATCGCGAATGCGGAATACGTCATCGAGGGCGAACTGATTCCCGATTATTATGTGAGGGAAGACCGCGTAAAGGAAAACGGCAACGCGATGCCTGAGTTCCCGGGATACGTAGGGCCGGCCGCCCCGAAATGCCCCGTCCTGAAGGTCACGGCTGTGACGACGCGCAAGGATCCGATCATGCAGACCTGCATCGGGCCGTCGGAGGAGCACCGCAGCATGGCGGGCATCCCGACGGAAGCGTCCATTCTCATGATGGTTGAAAAAGCCATGCCGGGCAGGCTCGTGAACTGCTATACGCCTCCGGCGGGCTGCGGCAAATATCTCGTGGTACTGCAGTTCAAGAAATCGCAGCCGAGCGACGAAGGGCGCCAGCGCCAGGCGGCGCTGCTCGCGTTTTCGGCGTTTGCGGAACTGAAGAACGTCATAGTGGTCGACGAAGACGTGGATATCTTTGATATGAACGACGTCCTGTGGGCGATGCAGACGCGTTATCAGGGCGATATCGACACGATTTTCATCCCGGGCGTGCGGTGCCATCCGCTCGATCCGTCGGAGCGTACGGATTACAATCCGATGATCCGCGATACCGGCATAACCTGCAAGACCATCTTTGACGCGACGGTGCCTTTCGCGCTGAAGGGCCACTACGGCCGCGCGCCGTTCCTTGAACTGGATCCGAAGAAATGGGTGCCGGATCTGTAGGAGCGTCATAAATCAGGTTCGGAACAGAACGGTATAATGGAACGGAAGATTGCGGTAGGTATCAGCGGCGCTTCGGGCGCAATCTATGGCGTCAGGCTGCTTGAAGAATTAAAATCACAAGTTGCGGAAACGCACCTTGTGGTCAGTTCGTGGGGGGAATACACGATCCGTGAGGAGACGGGCTATACGCCGGAAGCCGTGAAGGCGCTTGCGTCGTTTTGTTACGACCCGGGGGATATGGCGGCGCCGCTTTCCTCCGGCTCGTTTCCGCTCGACGCGATGGTGGTCGCGCCGTGCAGCATGAAGACGCTCGCGGGCATTGCCTGCGGGTTTTCGGAAGACCTCATCATGCGGGCGGCGGACGTCTGCCTGAAGGAGCGCAGGCCGTTGCTTTTGTTGACGCGCGAGACGCCGCTTTCCCGGATTCATATTGAAAATATGCTGCGCGTCACAGACGCGGGCGCGATCGTAATGCCGCCGGTACCGGCGTTCTACACGAGGCCACAGACCGCCGATGAGATCGTCGCGCAGTCTGTGGGGCGCGTGCTCGACCGCCTGGGGTTTGCCGCGCCCGGCTTGAAGCGGTGGCGGGAAGAAATTTAGGGAGAGGATTTGTGGAAGAACACGAGGGGGCTTCTTTGTATCTGGCCGAGGGGGAAATGCCGTATAGATTATGGGTGGGGATCTGTTCGGTCGGCAATGACATCCAGATTACGGTCGGAGGCGGGGAGAGGGACCATATCGGCGCGGTTGCGCTTGCGGAACCGTCCGTAACCGTACATCCGGTGACGGGCGAGGCGGTGAGCCTGGCGGCCGGGGAAACTTCCGGTTTCTCCAGGATTCAACTGCTGTCGGCGGCCGGCCATAAGGATGCTGCCATCGCGCAGATGTTTGCGGGCGCTTTCTGCGGCACGTTTCAGGTGAATGTGGCCGTTGTCGCGGGCGTTCATGTCGATCATGCGACGGACGAGGAAATTGATATTTTGATGGGAAACGCGTCCGCGCTGCTGCATTCGGCAATCGACGCGTGGAAAATGAAATGATAAAATAAGGAAGCGTTATTTTAAAAAGCAGTTGCTGAAGATCTAATCAATATTTTCGCAGCGGACAGGAGACGGCATGGAACGATATACAACAGCGGATGCGATGAACGACGCGCTTGTGAATGGCGGCGTCTCTCATATTTTTCTGAATTCGGGCACGGATTATCCGGCGCTGATCGAGTCTTGGGCGAAGTGCCGTGCGGAAGGGCGCCCTTCCCCGAAAATCATCACCTGTCCGCATGAGACGGTCGCTTTCAACGCGGCGCAGGGCTACGCGCAGCTCACGGGCCGGCCGCAGGGCGTTTTTGTCCATGTGGACGTCGGTACGCTGAATATCGGCGGCGCGATTACCAACGCGTTTCGCGGGCGTATACCGGTCTTTGTTTTCGCGGGCCTCTCGCCTTTCACGGACTCAAACGAGCGCCTCGGAACCCGTGATAATTATATCCAGTTTATTCAAAATACCTTTGATCAAAACAGCAGCGTGCGCGAATATGTGAAATATTTCACGGAAATCCGCGGCGGCGCCAACGCGGGCATCCTGGTTTCCCGCGCGCTTCAGCTCGCGAAAAGCGACGTGGCGGGCCCGGTCTATTTGACGGCGACGAGGGAAGCGCTCGCCGAACGGGCTGAGCCGTTTTCCGCGTCCGAGGGGTTCCGGCCGGCGGAAATGCCGGCGCTTTCCCGTGAGGCGCTGGGCTTTCTGACGCGCGCTCTCTTTACGGCGAAGAGCCCGCTGATCGTGACCGATTATGCCGGGCGGCGCCCGGAGGCGGTGGACGCGCTCGTGCGCCTCTGTGAGCTTCTGGCGATTCCGGTCTGCGAACCGCCCCAAAGCGGTATGAATTTCCCAACCGACCACCCGCTTTTCCTCGGCACCGATGTGGCCGAGGCGGTATCCGAAGCCGACCTCGTGCTTGCGGTGGACTGCGATATACCCTGGCTGCCGTCGCGCGTGTCACTCCCGGCGAATTGCCGCCTTCTTTGGCTCGACGTCGATCCGCTGAAGGAAGCGATCCCCCTGTGGCATTTCCCGGCGGAACGCTTTTTCCGCGCGGACGCGGCGCAGGCGCTGGGTTTGATCGCGGACCTTGGGGAATCTATGCTCATGGACGCATCCGCGGGGAAATCCGTGCTCGGCGAAGGCTTTTCCCAGAGCGCTTACCACGCGGCGATCGAAGCCCGGCGTGCGCGCATACAAGCGCAGCACGAAGCAAAGGCGGCGCGTTACGCGGCGAAGGAACGGCCGGAGGAAGACGGGCGGATTACGCCGGAGTATCTGACGGCCTGCGTGAGCAGGCTGATCGGCGAGGACGCCATCGTCTTGGACGAAACGATTACGAATCAGGAGCTGCTCACCCGCCATTTGAAACGCACAAAGGCGCTTACGAAATTTGTCAGTGGCGGCGCAGGACTCGGCTGGGCCGGCGGCGCGGCGATCGGTATGAAGCTTGCGGCGCCGGAACGCGATATCGTGGCGCTGACAGGCGATGGAAGCTATCTGTTTTCCTGTCCGACCGTCGTACAGTGGGTCGCGCGCAAATACGGCGCCCCCTTCCTGACCGTGGTTTACAACAACGGCGGCTGGACGGCCCCGAGATTTGCTGTGAACGACCAGTATCCCGACGGTTATGCGGCGCGCGGCGGCGAATATTGGACCGGCTTCGATCCCGCGCCGGATTACGCGGGCGTCGCGGAAGCCGCAGGCGGCGCGCTTGCGCTGCGGGTTTCGGAAGCCGCGTCGTTACCGGATGCGCTTGAGGAGGCGCTTGCTGCGGTGCGGGGAGGCCGCTGCGCGGTTGTGGACGCAATCCTCTAAAATAGATTTTTGTGATTTTTCACAAAGATATGATGAAAGCCGAATATATTCGGTCAAAAGAGTGTTGACAAATAATTTGCAATTATATATTATTTCCCTTGATTAATGGCCGGAATCATGCATTCGGAACTATTGGGAGAGCAGGTCGTACCTTTGTATTAACAGGAGGTGATGGCAGATAAACGGTTCGGCAGCCCTGTTTTCGGTTTGGAATTGCAGGATGAAAAGGCCAGGTTTACCGGAGCCGCACGCTTCGATAAAGCAAGTTATTATTCGTTATTGTTTAATGTTTAGCGAAACTTAGGAAGTACTAAATGAGGAGGTGTTTCTATTGCAATTACCAATTATAATCGCGGCAGTCTATTTTGTCGTACTGATTGTACTGGCAAACGTTTTTACGCACAGCAAATCCAAATCCATGCAGGGCTTTATGAAGGGAAATCAGAGCGTCGGTTGGGTCATGGTCGCCGTCACCCTGTCGCTGATCCCTCACGGAGCCGGCCATACGATGTCCCTGTGGGAGTCGGCGAGCACGATGGGCGTTTCGGTTTATTGGTGGGCGATCATCGCCGGCGGCGCGTTCATCCCGATGCTGCTGCTCTGGTTCGGGCCCTGGGTACGTGAAACCGGGGCGGAGACGGTCGTAGAGGTTACCGAAAAGGTCTACGGCCCAAAGATGCGCCACATGCACGCGTCCATCAACGTCGCGAGCTGGATCGGCATCACGATGTCCGAGACCATCGCCGTGTCGGGCGCCCTTTACGGGCTCACAAACGGGGCAATCCCGTTCACCTATTGTATCGTCATCGGTTTTGTGCTCGTCGTCTGCTACGTCATTTTCGGCGGTGTGCTGGAATTTGTCTGGATCAGCACAATCAACGCGGTCGTCATGACGGTGGGCTCATTCCTGTCCCTGTTCTTTATCGGGCTTTGGCTCGCTGACAAGAGCGGTGTCGCCCAGGGTATGGGATGGACCGGTGTCCAGACTTTCTTCGACGCCGCGGGTAAATCCCAGTTCCTGAATATGTTCAATTTCTCGCCGGACATCATCACCCAGGTCATCGTGCCGGTTGCTGTCCTGCACTGCTGCGCGTGCGCTGTTGCGCAGGGTATGTACTCGCCGGTCCTGGCGGCCAAGTCCGATGAGGCTTGCCGCAAGGGCAGCCTTCTGGCCACATTCTCCAATATGATCACCGCATTCCCGTGGGTCATCATCGCGTTGGTCGCGGTCGCGGTTCCGGTCATCCC
>WRFF01000072.1 GCA_009778945.1 Clostridiales bacterium
GGAGGCCCCAGCGCGCATTTTGCGCCGATCGCGGCGGCACACGGCATTCTGGTCGTGGACAACAGCAGCGAGTGGCGCATGGACCCCGAGGTCCCGCTCGTGGTGCCGGAAGTCAATCCGCAGGCCGCGTTTGAAGCTTTTGACAAGAAGATGATCATCGCGAACCCGAACTGCTCGACGATCCAGGCGATGGTCGCGCTTGCGCCGCTTCAGGACAAATATGGGCTGAAACGCATCGTCTATTCGACGTACCAAGCCGTGTCCGGTACGGGCGTCAGAGGCGTTGCGGAGCTTGAAGAGGGCATGAAAGGCAATGACCTGTGCCAGGCGTATCCGCATCCGATCGCGGGCAACTGCCTGCCGCATATCGACGTCTTTATGGACAACGGTTACACGAAGGAAGAGATGAAGATGATCGACGAGACACATAAGATCCT
Source organism: Clostridiales bacterium (assembly GCA_009778945.1). GTDB lineage: Bacteria > Bacillota > Clostridia > Peptostreptococcales > Anaerovoracaceae > WRFF01. The sequence goes on from WRFF01000072.1 coordinate 438, forward strand.
CGGGGATGACGGCATCGCGGTCACAGCGACAACCGTGCGCGTGCCGGTCTTCAATTCGCACAGCGAATCCATCAATATCGAACTCAAAACGCCGTTTGAAGTGGAGGATGTCAAGGAACTGTTCAGCCATTCCCCGGGCCTCGTGCTGAAGGACGATCCCGTGAATAACGTCTATCCGCTGGCCCGCGACGCGGCCGGCACGGACGAGGTCTATGTGGGCCGCGTCCGCCGCGATTTTTCCGTCGAGAACGGCCTGAATATCTGGGTCGTCGCCGACAATATCCGCAAGGGCGCCGCGACGAATACGGTTCAGATCGCACAGCTCGTGCTCGATCGGGTGGTCGGATAGCGCGCCGGATACGAACGGAAGGAGAAATAAATGAAAACAGTAAAAATAGCCATTATGGGTTTTGGAAATATCGGTGTCGGGACCTATCAGGGCCTGGAGACCAACCATGACGCGATCGCCGAAAAAACGGGAATCGACCTTCGGGTCAAACGCATCCTGGAAATCGACGTAGACCGCCCGCGTCCGGTCAATCCGGACAAGTCGGTCTATACGCAGAACGTGGCGGATATCTTCGGGGATCCGGAGATCGCCGTGGTAGTCGAACTGCTGGGCGGCCTCGAACCTGCGACAACCTTTATGATCGACGCGATGAAGGCCGGCAAACATGTCGTGACCGCGAACAAAGCTGCGATTGCGGCCAATTATGAGAAGCTGATGGACGCGGCAAAAGAAAACCACGTGCTCTTCCGCTTCGAGGCGAGCGTCGGCGGCGGGATTCCCGTGCTGACGGCGATCCAGAACGCGCTGCTCGCGAATCGGTTCGAAGAAGTGCTGGGCATCCTGAACGGCACAACGAATTTCATCCTCACGCAGATGACCGAGGGCGGCCGCCCGTACGCGGAGGTGCTGAAAGAGGCGCAGGAGAAGGGTTTCGCGGAGGCCGATCCGACGGCGGATGTCGAAGGGTACGACGTTGCGAACAAACTGTCAATCCTTATCTCGCTCTGCTTCGGCAAGCGCGTAAAGGTGGAGGATATCCCGACGGTCGGTATCACGGGCGTCACGGCGGCGGAGATCGAGGACGCGAAGAAAAACGGCGAGGTCATCAAGCTCATCGCAAGCGCGCATTTGAAAGACGGCGCGGTCGAATGCTCGGTGGGGCCGCAGCGCGTGCCGCTTTCCCATCCGCTTGCGGGCGTGAGCAACGAGTTCAACGCGCTTTATCTCAAGGGGAATATCGTCGGCGAAACGATGTTTTACGGCAAAGGCGCCGGCCCGCTGCCGACCGGCAGCGCGATTCTCGGCGATGTGATCGATATCGCGCGGCATATCGAAGGGCTTCGGTAGGGCTATGGCGGCAAAGCTGATCCTCAGCGGGTACGATGGGCGCATGGGCCGGATGCTGCGCGAAACCGTGCAGGACGATCCCGAGTGGGAGATCGCCGCGGGTTTTGAACAGTGCGAGATGCCCGGCGCGGAGGTTCCGGTCTTTTCTGCCGGCGATCTTTCCGCCGCGCCGAAAGCGGACGTCGTAATCGACTTTTCCCATTTCACATTCACACGGGCGTTGCTCGGCTATTGCCGGGCAGCGAAGATCCCGGCCGTTCTCGCGACGACCGCGCTTGGCGAGGAGGAACTTTCCGCCGTGCGGGAGGCTGCGCGGGAAATCGCGGTGTTCCGGTCCGCAAATATGTCGCTCGGCGTCAACCTGATGGCGAAGATGGCAAAGATGGCCGTGCCTGCGCTCGAAAGGGATTTCGATATCGAGATCATAGAGAAACACCATAACAAGAAAGCCGACGCGCCGTCGGGAACGGCGATCCTTCTGGCGGACGCCGTGAACGAAGCCGCGTCCGAAAAAAAAGGCTATGTGTACGGACGCAGCGGAAAAGACGCCGCCCGCGCCCGCGGCGACCTCGGCATTCACGCAGTGCGCGCCGGAACGATTCCCGGGCAGCATACGCTGTTGTTTGCGGGTCCCGACGAGGTGATCGAAATCACACACACCGTTTACAGCCGCCGCGTGTTCGCGCTTGGCGCGCTTTCCGCCGCGCGCTTTCTGCTCGGGAAGGCGCCGGGCCTCTATACGATGGACGATTTGTTGGAAAGCGCTGATTGATTCGGCGTTTTCTTATGAAACGCTCGAGAAATCGGCGTTGTTATGATAAAATAACGGATTCGGAAAGGTAGGAAAACATGAAAATCTTGGTCATCAACTGCGGCAGTTCCTCACTGAAATATCAGGTGCTCGATATGGCGAACGAGACATTGCTCGCAAAAGGCGTCGTGGACCGCATCGGGCTCGACGGGTCTTATTTGAAGCACGAAAAGGTCAACGTCGACGACAAATATGTTTTGGAAATACCGATCGCCGACCACACAGCCGCGATCGAAGGCGTCCTGGCTGCGCTGCAGGATCCGGTCTACGGCGTGCTGAAGAATATGGATGAGATTGCCGCCGTCGGACACCGCGTGGTGCACGCGGGTGAAAAATATTCGAAATCCGTCGTCATTGACGACGCGGTGCTTGCGGCGCTGGAGGAATGCATCGATCTTGCGCCGCTGCATAATCCGCCGAACCTTATGGGAATCGCCGCCTGCCGCGCGTTGATGCCAACCGTGCCGATGATCGCGGTCTTTGACACCGCTTTCCATCAGACGATGCCGCCGGAATCTTACACCTACGCGATTCCGTACGAGTATTACACGAAATATGGCATTCGCCGTTACGGCTTTCACGGGACAAGCCACAAATACGTATCGGAACGCGCCGCTTACATGCTCGGCGTCAATATCGAAGACCTGAAAATCATCACTTGCCATCTCGGAAACGGCGCAAGCGTTTCGGCGATCAAACGCGGGAAATGCATCGATACTTCAATGGGCTTCACGCCGCTTGCGGGCCTCGCGATGGGGACGCGTTCCGGCGATATCGATCCGGCGATCATCAGCTTCATCGCGGCGAAAGAGGGGCTGAACGCGGAGGAAGTCGTCTCGATTCTGAATAAGAAATCCGGGATGCTCGGCGTCTCCGGTATTTCGAGCGATTTCCGCGACATTGAGGAGGCGATCGCAGAAGGCAACGCACGCGCGGAACTTGCGCTGAATGTTTTTGTGCACAATGTCCGCTTCTATATCGGCGCCTATATCGCCGAAATGAACGGCCTGGACGCGCTGGTCTTTACGGCGGGCGTCGGCGAGAACGACGTCAATACGCGCGATTTGATCTGCAACGATCTCGGCAACCTCGGCATCAAGCTCGACCTGATCAAGAACAAGGTGCGCGGGAAGGAAGCGGTCATCAGCCGCGACGATTCCAAGGTCGCGATCCTGCTTATCCCGACAAACGAGGAATTGGTCATCGCGCGGGACACCTATATGCTGGCAAAGGAGCTTTGAAGGGTGTGTAAATAATTTCCTGTTGACGGAAGAGGATTGAGTCTTTATAATATAACAGTTATGCTCTGTGAGCGTGACAGACGGAAAGAGAACTGCGGCGAGGAGGTGTTACGATGGCCGTTCCAAAGAGAAAAACGTCAAAGGCGAAGCGTGATTCGCGCCGTGCGCCGAATATGCGGATGCAGGCCCCGGGGCTTTCCGAGTGCAAACAGTGCCACAGCATGAAGCTGCCGCATCGCGTCTGTCCTGTATGCGGGTTCTATGACGGGAAAAAAGTCATAGAAGAGTAATATTCAAAAATGGACGGGCGCCGAAGGCGCCCGTTTTCTTATGTTAAACTATCTCTATGGCAAAGAAAACATCCTCCGGCAGAAAAAAAACAAGCGCCCAAACAAAGGCGCAGCTACGCGGGCAAATCGGCGTTCAGGCGCGTATCCGGCGTGAGATCGCCGGTATTGTGCTGCTTGCCGTCGGCGCGCTGCTCGTTGTCGCGTTGTTTGCGGACGCCGCAGGGGCGGTCGGCGAAATTCTGATACAGGGATTGCGCGGCGTCTTCGGGTATATGGCGTTCGCACTGCCGTTTTTCCTCATCGCATTCGGCCTTGTCCTTTTGATCGGCGTACGCAGGAGGGCCGGCGTACTCTCGGTCTGGCTGGTTGCCGTAATCTTTGTGCTTCTGAGCGTCGTGCTTGCGGTGCACTATGTGGGCGCGGACGGCGCGATCCAAGGCGGCGCGTCATTGGGCGGCCTCTTTCAGGACAGTGTGCGCGGGGACGCCGGCGGGGTTATCGGAATGCTCGTCTCTTCGCTTCTGGTCCACGCGATCGGGCGCGCCGGCGCCTATATCCTTTTGATTGCGCTCACCGTGATCTGTGCGATCCTCGCGGTCGGCGTACCGCTTTCGCAGATGGCGGCTTCCGCGCGTGAAAAGAACCGTGAACGAAGCGCGGAGCGCGCGGAGCGCGCGAGCGAGCGGGAAGCCGCGCTCGCGGAATACTACAGCCAAAGGGCTACGGAACCCGAGGAGGGGCCATCCGTGCGGGAGGCGGCTTCGCGAACGCAGCCCGAGAGGCCTGCGTTCGCGGCGCAGGGCGGCTTCGCCGCAGGAAACGGCGGACGCGGCGGGTTCCACTGGCCGTCCTTCCTCGGCGGGACGAAAGCGCAGGAAAAAGGAACAGACGGCAAGCAGAATATTCTCGATGCCGTAAAGAACGACAGCACCTACGGCGAACTCGGCGGCGAGGGGGAGCTTGGGCCCGGTGTGCCTGCCGACGGCAGAGGGCCCGATCCTTATGGATATCCGATTATCGAAGGCGTGTCCGCATCCGGCGCGGAAGCCGGCTACGAGGAGCAGCTGCCTTCGGATACGGACGGAGACGCGGAGCGCCGCCCGCGCCGCACCCGATCCTCCGAAACGGATTCGGGCAGGAGGGCGCATTCTTCGGATGAGCTTGCCGGCGCGATGCATTACGGACTGCAGCAGGACGAACGCGATTACCGGCTGCCGCCGGTCAGCCTGCTTTCACACCCGAAAAGCAAAGGGCATACGGAAAGCCCCGCCGAGCTCAAGGCCAACGCGGCAAAGCTCGAACAGGCGCTGCGCGATTTTAAAGTCGAAGCGCGCGTCGCGAAGGTGACCGTCGGCCCCACGGTTACGCGTTACGAGGTGGAGCCGGACATTGGCGTCCGCATTCAGAATATCCGCAGCCTCGAGCCGGATCTCGCGCTAAAGCTCGAAGTGAAGAGCGTGCGCGTCGTGCCGATGCCGGGACAGTCTGTAATCGGCATTGAAGCGTACAACGCCAATACGCAGCTTGTCACATTGCGGGAGATTGTCGACAGCGAGGAATTTATGGAGCAGGAATCGCTGATTACGTTCGCGCTCGGCAAAAATATCTCGGGCAAGCGCATCATTGCGGATCTTGCGAAAATGCCGCATCTGCTGATTGCGGGCACGACGGGTTCCGGCAAAAGCGTTTGCATCAATTCGATCCTGCTCAGCTTTCTGTTCCGCGCGAAACCCAGCGAACTCAAATTGATCCTTATCGATCCGAAGGTCGTCGAACTCAAGAGCTACGGCGATATTCCGCATTTGCTTGTCCCGGTCGTCACCGACCCCGAACGCGCGGCCACGGCGCTCAGCTATGCGGTAGCGGTGATGACCGACCGCTACCGGATGTTTTCGGCGGAAGGCGTGCGCAATATCGACGGGTACAACGAGAAGCTGCGCAGGGCCGGGCGCGGGGAGGAAGTGCTGCCGCAGATCGTGATCGTCATCGATGAGCTTTCCGATCTGATGATGGTGGCTTCCGCGAAGGTCCAGGACTCAATCTCCCGGCTCGCGGCGATGGCGCGCGCGGCGGGCATGCACTTGATCGTCGCAACGCAGCAGCCGCTCGCGTCGATCCTGACAAGCGTGATTAAGGCCAATATCCCTTCGCGTATCGCTTTTTCGGTTTCGTCCAATTCGGCGTCGCGCGTCATTTTGGACAATCCCGGGGCGGAACGCCTGCACGGCAACGGCGATATGCTGTTTGCGCCCGTCGGCGAACGTGAAGCTATGCGTATTCAGGGCGCATTCGTTTCGGACCAGGAAGTTCAGAAGGTCACTGATTTCATCAAGAAACAAATGGATCCGAATTACAGCGAGGAGGCGGTCAGCGGTGTCAACCAAACCGCCATTATGACAGAGGGGGAGGAAGACGATCTCTTTCTTGACGCGGTGGAGATGGCGGCGCAGACAAAACAGGCGTCGGTGTCGATGATCCAGCGCCGTTTTCGCGTCGGTTATAACCGCGCGGCCCGGCTTGTGGATCTTATGGAGGAGCGCGGAATCGTCGCGCCTTCCGACGGAACGAATAAACCCAGGCGCCTTATCATGAGCGAGGCGCAGCTACAGGGATTTCTGTCCTCGGCCGGCCGCGCCGGCGCCGGAGCGTACGGAAAGGGCGGCGAACCGGGCGGAATCCCCCAGGATCCCTACGACGCATGAAGGTCTTTATCGAAACCGTAGGCTGCCCAAAAAACAGGGAAGATTCGGAGCGCATGGCGGGCTTGCTTCTCACATCCGGCCACACGCTTACAAGAGATGCGGACGCGGCGGATGCGGTGATCGTCAACACCTGCGGCTTCATTGAGGCAGCCAAACGGGAATCCATCGAAACGATCTTTGCCTGCGCGCCGCCGCCGGAAAGCGGCCGCCGCCTCATTGTAACCGGCTGTCTGACGCAGCGCTACGCGGCGGAACTCTTCGGCGAACTGCCCGAAGCGGACGCGATCCTCGGCGTCAATGATTATGAACGCCTGCCGGAAATTCTGCGCCGATGGGAGTCGACCGAAAATAATTGTGATAATAATCAATTTGGGGCCGGCGAAGGCCGCATTCTTTTCGCAGAGGGCGCGCCTTCTGTGCTGACAGGGCCGCGCGCCGCACTCGAAAGCCGCGCGTCTTCCTATCTGAAACTTGCGGAAGGCTGTGATAACCGCTGTACCTACTGCGTAATCCCGCAGATCAGGGGGCCTTACCGCAGCGTGCCGATGGAGACGCTGCTCGCGGAGGCCGAAAGCCTTGCGGCCGATGGCTGCCGCGAACTGACCCTGATCGCGCAGGACGTTACGAATTACGGCGCGGATCTCTGCGGCGCGGCGCGGCTGCCGGAACTGCTGCGGGCGCTCTGCCGCATTCCCGGCATCGAGTGGGTGCGCCTGCTCTATTGTTATGAGGAACGTGTGACGGACGAACTGATCGAAACGATAGCGTCGGAACCGAAGGTCTGCCCGTATATCGACCTGCCGCTGCAGCATGTAAGCGCTTCGGTGCTCTGCCGCATGGGCCGACGCTCGTCGCCGGAGAGCATCCGCGATACGATCGGGCGGCTGCGGGAACATATTCCGGGGATCGTGATCCGCACGGCCTTTATCACGGGCTTTCCGGGCGAGACCAAAGCGGATTTCGAGGAGCTTTGCGAATTTGTATGCGCGCAGCGTCTCGGGCGGGTCGGCGTCTTTGCCTATTCACGCGAGGACGGCACCCCGGCCGCTGGAATGCCGGACCAGGTGGACGCCGAGACTGCCGAAGCGCGGCGCGACACGCTGATGCGGCTACAGTTGGAAATTTCGCGTGAAGAGAACGAGCGCCTGATCGGTTCCATGCTGGATGTGATCGTAGATGAAGCGGATAAAACGGAATCGGACGGCAGCGCGGTTTTTCTTGGCCGTACGCGCGGGGACGCGCCGGAGATCGACAACGCGGTAATTTTTCGGGCGCCGGCAGCCGCGGGAAACACGGAGGATTTCATCGGACGAATCGTGCGCGTGCAAATCACGGATGCGATGGATTACGATCTCGTCGGGGAAATTGTTAAATGAGTGAAAAAATGAGTGAGTCAAAGGAAAAACAATATACAAAAGCGGTTATTCACACGACGACGCAGGGCGCGGAGGCGTTGGGGCCGTTGCTTGCGCGCTTCGGGATCGACGCGCTTTGCGTGGAAGATCCGGCGGATCTGAA
>WRFF01000073.1 GCA_009778945.1 Clostridiales bacterium
ACGGACCAAATCCAAATAGCGTTTATCCAAATGAAAACATAAAGCAAATTTGTTTCATTAAAAACGTCATCAAAAATTCCAATATCATCAGCGGAGAGTACACCTATTATGACGACATAAATGGGGCCGAGAAATTCGAGGAACACGTCACGCATTTTTATGATTTTATTGGCGACAAGTTGATAATCGGAAAGTTTTGCGCAATTGCCCGTGGGATAGGGTTCATAATGAACGGCGCAAATCATCGCATGTGTTCCGTAACGGCATACCCGTTTAATATCAGGGGCAGCGGATGGGAGGAAGCGGCGCCGTCTTTGGAAGATATGCCGCTCTGATTGAGGTAGATATATGAATCGTTTAACAAGTACGCCGACAAGCGGCAAGACAAGGAAGGAGTTATAAACATGGAACACAATATGGTATCTACAACTTTTGATATCCCGGGTTACCGGATCGTCCAATCCTACGGAATGGTCCGGGGGATCACCGTGCGCTCAAGGAATGTGATCAGCAATATAGGAGCGCAATTCCGCTCCCTGGCGGGCGGCAAGATCGGGGCTTTTGTCAAGCTTTGCGAGGACGCGCGGGAGGAAGCCTACGTCGACCTGTTGGCTCATGCCGAAAGCCTGGGCGCAAACGCCATTGTAGGCTTCCGCTACGACGCGAATGATATCATGGACGGCATTACGGAAGTGTTGGCCTATGGGACTGCGGTAAGAGTCGAACCCGAATAAGGCTGTGTTAAAATCAATATATGAAAATCGCTGATGAGAAAATTTCAATTGACGCGAGGAGATTGTTATGGGATTGTTTGGGAAGAAGAAGGGCGATGGCGCTGCGGGCGGCGTGCAGGAAGCGGCTGCGGCTGACGGGAGAATCGTGATCACGGAAAACGCGGATCTCGCGGAGGTCGTACCGCAGGAGAACGATTTTGCCGCGCGCGTCCGCTCGTTCCGGGACTGGTTCTCGGAAAACGAGGCGCATATCGCGGAGATGGCCGCGCAAGGAGGGGATATTGATCCGGACGCTTTTGTGGCGTTTTTGTCGGAAGGCGTCGGGCGCATTTCGGACCGCCTCTATTTTAATATCGGCGGCGACAATGAATTCACCTTTGCGGTGAGCGGAGACGAATACCTGCATTTTCTGCTGCCCTATATCGTGGAACAGATGCCGGAGGCGCTGCAAGGAAAATGGCATTTCTTCGCGGGTATGCCGGGCACGCACGGGCAGAGCTTCGGCCTGCGCATGAACGGCGCCGATGCGAGCGCGGACGAAGTCTTTGTATCGATGACCGTGCCGAAAGACGCGCACAAGGCGGATCTGCGTTTTTACAGCGAAAAACTGAAAGACTTGGAGGATAACCAGGCGTACGGTTTCTTCTTTATCATGATGGACAATATCGTCGGCGAAGCGCTTTCGTTTACCTGCGTAGGCGGCGTGGACCGTGCGGCCGGCATGGAGGCGGGGATGATTCCGCTGAACGAACTGGAGGCGAAACTGCGGGCGGGGCTGTGGACGCAGGAGGGTGACCCGAATCCCGCACACAATTATTTTGTCTATCAACTGGAAGCGAAGGGCGATACGCCGCGCAGCGATGTCTTTATCGGGCGCAACTGCTACGCTGGCATTCTCAACGCGTATATGGACGGAGAGCCATGGGCTTTCGACGCGTTCGCGGGCTGCGGCGCGCAGCCCGTTTTTCTGTGTTATGAAACGGACACGAAACGCGCGGATCCGCTCGGAGAGCGCAACGCCGTTGAGGATGAGCTCGCGGAAACGGTGCTGAACGAGGAGGCAAAAGACCGCGCGGGCCTGGTGCTCGGGGCGGCGATGGGGCGGCAGTTCGCTTATATTGACTTCCTGGTCTACGATGCGGCGGCGTTTCTCGCGGGGCTGAAAACGGTCCTCGCCGGCTATCCGGGCGTGAAATTCTATCTCGCGGAATTCAAGCGAGGCGGCAAGATAGCCGAAATGTGACGGAGGCTGTATTCGAAAGAGGCGCACGGCCATAAAGGAGATTTGAACCATGGATAATAAGACGCATATTTTTTGGTTTTCCGGTACGGGCAACTCGCTTTACGCGGCGAAGCGTTTGGCGGAGGGGCTTGGGGGCGCGGAACTTATTCGGATAACGGGCGAGGCGCCGGTCGGCGCGTATGGCGGCGAAGAAACGAAAATCGGGTTCGTCTTCCCTTCGTATTATTGCAATATGCCGCGGGTTGTCCGCGCGTTTGTGGAGAAACTGGAGATTTTGCCGGGCGCCTATATCTTTGCTATCGTGACCATGGGCGGCGTGGGGCAGGGGACGGCGGACGCGCTCAGGAAGGCGATCGAGGCAAAGGGGCTCAAGCTGAACTACGCCAGGGGCCTGCATATGCCCGCGAACTATGTTATCATGTATAACCCCACCGGCCCCGAAAAGAGCGAGGGGATGCTTGCAAAAGCGGATACGAGCATCGCGCGTTTTGCCGCGGAGATAACGGCGGGGAAGGAGCTGATACGGCGATTTCCATACAACGGAAAAACGCTGTACAAAGATATAAGCGCTCTGGACGCGGGCTTCGCTGCGGGCGAGGGCTGCACAGGCTGCGGGCTCTGCGAACGCGTCTGTCCGGTGAGGAATATTCAAATGGAAAACGGCAAACCGAAATGGCTCGGCCACTGCGAGCGCTGCGTGGCCTGCGTCAGTTGGTGCCCCGAGAACGCGATTGAATACGGAGACAAAACACAGGGAAGGCGGCGCTACCGCAATTCTCGGATAAAAGCCGCGGATCTGCCGAGAAAATAGAAAACACAGTACTTACTCTGTGGATTTTATTGAAGAATACGAAAAGTGCAGGCAGTGTCTGCACTTTTGAAATAGCATTATGCATGATAAAATTAATTTATGAAAATTGTTGAGAAAATTTCAATAGAAGAACTGAAAACGCTTTCAGAAAAAATGTACGAACCGCTTGTAAAAGCCGTTGTGGATGTGGAGCGGCGCGTGTTGGTCGTGGACGCCGGACTTCATTCCGACGAGGAACTGTATCTTTTGGAACAGGGTTCCTCGCAGCAGGATTTGTGGGGTGTCAATTTTTGGCCGGACGAATACGGTACGGATAATTTTGTGGAATTCGATTCTATGATCAATTTGCGTCCGGGACAGGGAAACCGGTCGCGCGGCGTGGATGATGAAGCTGTCCGAAACCTGATTCTTCAAATTGTATCGGAGAAAATGGATGTCTGAAACGCTGACGGCGCAACAGGCCGAATACCGGATGGACCGGGACCGCTGGGCGCGGCTGTCGTTTGACGAGCAGATGGGGAATATCGGCTCGGAAGTCGGGCGGGCAATTGCGGCGCGGCGCACGGGGAAACTGCTGCGCGAGGAACGCGCCATCGCGCGGGCGATTGACTTGTTCAGCGCAATGGCGGATGTTCTGATTGGGACGCCTTATGCCTATCGTTTGAAAGAAGTTTTGCGGGCACGCGATGAATTCCTGCGCCTTTTTTATGACGGGACCTTTGAGGGCGATGCCGATAATATCGAGCGTTATTTTATGTGGTTTGCCTGGCGGGCGCGGCTCGCGTCTGCGCAAAGTTATATGTACAGCGAAGATACCGTATAACAGAGAAGAGATGGCTTATGTTTAGTTATATTGCGATAGCGGCCCTTATTCTGCTCGTTACGCTGGTGTTGATTCGCGCTGCGGTTCTCAGGCGTCAAGGGGTATGGAAGGGAATGAAAAGGAGGACAAATTATGGGCTTATTTGGGTTTGGAAAGAATAAGAATGACGATGCGAAGCCGGATATCGCGGAGAAACCGGCTGCAGACGATGCGGCCGAGGATGAGGAGTTTGCGGCGCCGGGCTGGGACGCAATCACAGAGGTGTTTACGAAACTGTATCCGGGGCAGGACAATCCGCTGCATTACGGGACGCTTGTCAAATGGCAATTGGGCGGCAACGACCCGCTTGACGGCGTCAGTATCTATGAGAGTGACGGATACTATCATTTTGTCACCTATGGGTTTTCGGATCTCTACGAGAAGGAGCGTGACGACCCCGAGCGGAGCGGCTTCGGCATTGAGTTGACCATGAAGCTGAAAAAAGGCAATGCGGACGACGAGGGCGAGATCAAATGCGTCGTCGGCAATCTCCAAGGGCTTGCGCGGTATGTTTTCAAAAGCGGCAAGGTATTTCAGCCGAACGAATATATCTACACGGGACAGACGAACGGCATTGACCTGAACCACGCGTCAAAACTGACCGGCTTTATCATGACGCTCGACGAAATCGGCGAAATCGATACGCCGAATGGCAAAGTGATGTTTGTCCAATTGGTCGGTGCGACGGAAAGAGAGCTTCAGTCTGTTCTGAATAAAGAGAAGACCGTGCCGGAGATACTTGCGTTGCTGCCGGGCACCGTCACCGACCTCGCGCGGGGAGACACGATCTGAACGCCGGATGAATCCGCTCGGGCTCTATCTGCATATCCCGTTTTGCGTGCGCAAATGCCGGTACTGCGACTTCCGCTCGTTTCCGGTTGCAGAGGCCGGGCCGCACGAAGCCTATACGCGCCAGCTTGTCCGGGAGATTGCGGGCAGAAAGGCCGCGTATAGCGGCTATGAGGCGGACACGGTCTATGTCGGCGGCGGGACGCCCTCCTTGCTCATGCCGGAGCGGATGGAAGAAATTTTAGACGCGGTCTATGCGAATTATCCGGTGGCGGAGAACGCCGAAATCACAATCGAGGTAAATCCCGGGGCAGTGACGCCGGAAAAATTTCGTGCATACCGCGAGATGGGCGTGAACCGCGTAAGCATCGGCGCGCAGTCGTTCGACGCCGGAACGCTTTCGTTCCTCGGGCGCATTCACACCGTGCAGGATACCCTGTGCTGCTTTCGGGACGCGGAGGCGGCGGGATTTGAAAACATCTCGCTCGATTTAATTTTCGGCGTGCCGGGGCAGACACTGGCGCAGTGGGAAGCCGATTTGAAAACCGCCGTGAATCTCGCGCCTGCCCATATCTCCTTTTACAGCCTGCAAATCGAAGAGGGGACGCCGCTCTTTGCGGATGTGCTTGCGGGGCGCATCGCGGAGGCGGACGAGCTGCTTGACCGCCGCATGTATCATCTGGCAATCGGCATGCTTACGGGCGCGGGCTATGAGCATTATGAAATCAGCAACAGCGCGAAACCGGGCTGTGCCTCGCGGCACAACCTGAAGTACTGGTCAATGGATGCGTACGCGGGGTTTGGCCTTGCGGCGCACAGCTATTCGCCGGGGGGAAAAGCCGCGTTTGTTAATGAAAATAGTACGGGAAAAACAGCGATTAACGAAAATAATGCTTCAGATACGCCCCAAGATACGCTTCGGGGAGCGGAACCACGTTTTCGCAGAACACCCGGGCGCCGTTTCTCCAATACCGACGACTTGGTGATGTATCTGTCGGCGGGGAGTGCGCAGGACATGACGGACTGGGAACATGAAAACTCGCGGGCAGAGGATATGAGTGAATTTATCTTTCTCGGGCTGCGGCGGACGGCGGGTATTGAGCTTGCGTGTTTTCAAGAGACCTTCGGGTGCGCTTTCATGGAGTTGTACGGCGAGGAGACGCGGGGGCTGATCGGGCGGGGGCTGCTGGAATGGGCGGCAGGCGGTGGAACCCTGCGCTTGACGGCGCTCGGCCTCGACCTCGCGAACCGCGTGTTCCGGGAGTATGTGTAGGGACGGTTGCTGCTTACGCCTTCAAGGATATTCCGCCTGCCAATGCAAGGAATTATTAAAAAAATAGCACAAAATGGCAGTTGGGGACGATTTTTTTGCCCAAAATCGCGTTATTCCCCTGAAATCGGGTCTTTTGGATGATATTTTCATCCACAACCGCCTTTTTGTACTAAAAACTGCGATACTTCTTGCATGGAGAGCATACACATCCTTTTTCTTCATCCAATAAATGTTTCATTGTAAATTCCGTTATTATGACCAAAAACGGAACGTAGAATGATATTCAACGGATATTCAACGCCGGAAAAATATTTCCAAATAATATTTGACATGCCTTCTCAATGGTGGTATCTTATGAAAAGAGATTAGCACTCATCATATGAGAGTGCTAACAACAAAGACGCCAAAAGCGTCACAGGCAGCGGACAAAAGATGGAACTGAGCGAACGAAAACTGAAGATCTTGCAGGCGATTATCTCGGACTTTATCGACGGCGCGGAGCCGGTGGGCTCACGCTCCCTCGCGTACCGCCTTGGGCTCAACCTTTCGCCGGCGACGATCCGTAATGAGATGGCGGATCTCGAGGCGATGGGCTATCTGTATCATCCGCATACATCGGCGGGCAGGGTGCCCACCGACCGCGCGTACCGGCTCTATGTGAACCGGCTCATGGAAAAATATGAGCTCGATCAGCGTGAAAAGCAGCGCATCCGCAAAACGCTTTACAGCAATATCAGCCAGCTGAGGCAAACGATCCAGGAAGCGTCGGAGCTGCTTTCGGAGATCACAAATCTCACGAGCTTTGCGACGCTCGAAGAGGACTCGCGCGATATAAGCCTCTTTCTGCAGGGGATGACGCGCATCTTTGCCCATCCGGAGTACAGCACGATCGAGCAGGCGCGCAGCTTTCTTGAGATGGTGGACGATCGCGATACGCTGCAGAACACGATTGCGGAACGGCCGGAAGGCCTTCAGGTTACGATCGGCACCGAAAACCCGGTGCGTATCACGCCCGGGTCGAGCATCGTGACCGCGACCTATTATGTGGACGGCCGGCTGATCGGCCGCCTCGGAGTGATCGGGCCGACGCGGATGCGGTACGGCGAGGTCACGTCGGTGATCGAGTATATGACGGACAATCTGGACAAGGCGTTCAAATTGGAAAACGGAAAGGGACCGGATGACACAGAAGGCTAAAGACCCGGACGGCAAAGAAGCCGAACGGGGAACAAAGGCGGCGAAAGACGCAAAGGGGCCGAAGCCGGAAAAGGCGGCAGGCCCGGAAACGGACGCGGGCGAACAGGCGGAAGCCCTCGAGAGCGCGCCAGCCGAGGAGAGCGCGGACGTAAAGTTTGTGCGGCTCGCGGCGGATTTTCAAAACTATAAGCAGCGCACGGAGCGCGAGCGGTTTGAGCGTTACACAGAAGGCAAGAAAGATTTCGCGGCGGATCTGCTCGCGGTGCTGGACAATTTTGACCGCGCGCTCGCCGAGGAGATGCCCAAAATGACCGATTCTCAGTTCTATGAAGGCATGGGGATGGTCCGGGCGCAGCTTATGGATGTGCTTGCGAAAAACGGCGTGAAGGAAATCGAGGCGCTCGGGCAGCCGTTTGACCCGAATTTGCATCACGCGGTGATCATGGAGCCGTCGTCCGAATACGACTGCGGCAAGGTCAGCGAGGTGCTGCAAAAGGGCTACGCGCTCGGCGAGAAAGTGATCCGTACGGCTATGGTGAAGGTCGCGGAATAATAGAAGCACGGATATTAAAGAAGAATGTATCCGGGAAACCGGTGCAGATATAGAATATGAAAGGTTTAGACAAGTCAGAAGAAGGAGTTAAAATGGGCAAAGTAATAGGAATAGATTTGGGTACGACAAACTCATGCGTGGCGGTGTTGGAAGGAGGAGAACCGGTCATCATCCCCAACGCGGAAGGGAACCGTACGACACCGTCGGTCGTCGGATTCGCGAAGAACGGCGAACGCCTCGTCGGCGAGACGGCAAAAAGGCAGGCGATCACGAACCCGGAGCGAACGATCAGTTCGATCAAGCGTGAAATGGGTACCGACTACAAAGTGGAGATCGACGGAAAGACCTATACGCCGCAGGATATCAGCGCGATGATCCTTGCGAAACTCAAGACGGATGCGGAAGCCTATCTCGGTGAGAAAGTGATCGAAGCGGTCATCACCGTGCCGGCGTATTTCGCGGACAGCCAGAAGCAGGCGACAAAGGACGCCGGCAAGATTGCGGGCCTTGACGTCAAGCGCATCATCAACGAGCCGACGGCGGCTTCGCTCGCGTACGGCCTTGAGAAAGACGCAAACAACCACAAGATCCTCGTCTACGATCTGGGCGGCGGCACATTCGACGTGTCCGTGCTCGAACTCGGCGACGGTGTCTTTGAAGTCCTCGCGACGAACGGCAACAACCGTCTTGGCGGCGATGATTTCGACGACGTGGTGATCGGTTATATCGCGGACAATTTCGCGAAGGAAAACGGCGTCGATCTGCGGAACGACCGCATGGCGCTGCAGCGCCTGAAGGAAGCGGCGGAGAAAGCCAAGAAGGAACTTTCGGGGCAGCAGACCACGAGCATCAATCTGCCGTTCATCACG
>WRFF01000074.1 GCA_009778945.1 Clostridiales bacterium
CAAGTCAGGTAATATGACAACCTATACGATTCAAAAAACAAAACCGCGCAAGTGGGGTGCACGGTTCTTATGAAATATCCTTGATATGCCGCTGTCTCATCGCAGCATCGACAGCAGCAGGTCCTGCAGGTGAAGAAACCGCTCCGAAGTGACGAGCACTATATAAACGCCGACGATTGCGATGGCCGCCGCGTCGCGCCGCCCGAAATGGAAGGCGTGCATTTTTGTGCGCCCCTCGCCGCCCCGATAACATCGCGCTTCCATCGCCATCGCAAGGTCGGCCGCCATGCGGAACGCACCCACGATAAGCGGGATGAAGATCGGCACCATATTCTTTGCGCGCTTGAAAATCGAACCGGTATCAAAATCCGCGCCGCGCGCCTGCTGCGCTTTCATGATCTTGTCCGTCTCTTCAAGCAGCGTTGGGATGAAGCGCAGCGCAATCGTCATCATCATCGCAAGCTCGTGCGCCGGCAGCCCGAAGCGCACAAAGGGCTTCAGAAGAGCCTCGATACCATCCGTCAGCTTCACAGGCTTCGTCGTGAAGGTGAGGAGCGAACACCCAAAGATCAAAAATATGATGCGAAGCGCCATATAGCAAGCCGTGTAGATTCCCTGCTCCGTGATTGTAAGCCTCCAGAAGGAGACGACCGGCGTTCCCTGTGTCATGAAAAGATTCAAAAGAAAAGTGAGGGCGATGATGAGAAAGACCGGCCGAAGGCCGCGCAGGATGAACCGCGGCGGCACTTTTGAGGCGATTGTCACCGAGACCAGAAATACAAAGACAAAAAAATATGCGACAAAATTGATCGCGAGAAAGATCGAAACCATGTAGGCAAACGTGAGAAGGATCTTCACACGCGTATCGATCCGGTGAATCACGCTGTATTCGGGATAATATTGGCCGATCGTGATATCCCGAATCATGACCGCTCTCCGGTTTCACGCAATAAAAAAGCAAGAGCGGAGACGAGCGTATCCCGCGTCAGCACATCTTCCGCAGAAATCGGCAGGCCGCGCGCTTCAAGGCGGCCCGCAAACGCGCGGGCCGGCGGTAGCGCCAAACCGATTTCAGTCAGGAATGCCCCGTCCGCAAAGACCTCGCGCGGCGTTCCCATGCGTACGGCCTCGCCATGGTTCAGGACCAGGATCTGATCCGCATACTGAGCGACGTCCTCCATATTGTGCGAGACGAGCACAATCGTGCATCCGGTCTCCGTCCGGACATTCGACACGAGACGAAGCACGTCATCGCGCGCGCAAGGGTCGAGCCCCGCCGTCGGCTCATCAAGAATCAATACTTCCGGACGCATCGCAAGAACACCCGCAATCGCCGCCCTGCGCTTCTGGCCTCCCGAAAGCTCAAACGGCGAGCGCTGCGCGAATTCATCAAAATCCAGCCCGACAAGCGCAAGGGCTTCCCGCACGCGCTCGTCGATCTCCGTTTCGGAAAGTTCCAGATTGTGCGGGCCGAACGCAACATCACGGTAGACCGTTTCCTCAAACAATTGATATTCCGGATACTGAAAAACCATTCCTATTTTCTTGCGCACCGCGAGCACCGAGGTGTTTTTCCCCGACACGTCGACTCCGTTCACCGTCACGCTGCCCGAAGTCGGTTTGATCAGTCCGTTCAGATGCTGGACAAGCGTGGATTTGCCGCTGCCGGTATGGCCGACAATTGCCGTGAACGCACCTTGTTCGATCTCGAAATTCAGATCATGGACAGCGGTCGTCTCATAGGCGAGCCCTTTGTTGTAAATATGGGTGAGATGGCTGACGATTATGGACATAGCGCCGCAATCTCCTCTAAAAGCTCCTCCGGGCGCAACAGGTCAGCGTGCAGCGGCACGCCCTCCGCGCGCAGCCGCTGCGCGATCTCGACCGCGAATGGCAGGCGCAATCCGAGCGCCTCGAGCCGTTCCGCCTCGCGATAGATTTCCGCGGGCAAACCGTCCAGGACAATACGCCCCGCATCCATGATAAGGATGCGATCGCTTTCAATGGTTTCTTCCATGAAATGTGTGATGAGAATCACTGTGATGCCTTCACGGTGAAGCTGCCGGGCGATTTCAAGTACCTCACCGCGCCCTTCCGGGTCAAGCATGGCCGTCGGCTCGTCAAAGATGATGATCTCAGGCTTCATCGCGACGACGCCGGCGATCGCCACCCGCTGCTTCTGTCCGCCGGAAAGCAGATGCGGGGCCATCTTGCGCGATTCGGTCATATCCACGGCTTCAAGCGCGTCCGCAACGCGCCGCTTGATTTCTTCGCGCGGCAGGCCGAGATTTTCGGGGCCGAACGCGACGTCGTCTTCGACAACCGCCGACACAAGCTGATTATCCGGATTCTGAAAGACCATCCCCGCCGACCGCCGGATCTCCCAAAGATGTGATTCCTCACGCGTATCCATTCCGTCTATAATCACCGAGCCTTCCGTTGGAAGGAGCAGCGCGTTCAGGCATTTGGCGAGCGTCGATTTGCCGCTGCCGTTGCGCCCGATCACGGACATAAAAGAACCGCGCACAATCTCGAGCGTGATTCCGTCAAGCGCAACCTGCTCGCCATCTTCCGTAGGATAGACAAGCCGGAGATCTTTGATGGAAATAATGCTATCCTGCTTCACCAAACCGATTCTTGCAAAAACGGACCGTTTGAAACGGCCCGTCTCCTTGGGGAACAGCGTCCCTTTATTTCACCAATTCCAGAAACACCTCTTCCGCGCAGTCGCCCCGACGGGGTCCGAGCTTGAGAATGCGTGTGTAGCCGCCGTTGCGCGAAGAATATTTCGGCGCAATGTCTTCGAACAGTTTCGTGACGACGCTTTCGTCGAAAATATAAGCAAGCGCCTGCCGGCGCGCGTGCAAATCGCCTCGCTTCCCAAGTGTGATCATCTTTTCCGCCATGCGGCCCGCTTCCTTCGCGCGCATCTCCGTCGTCGTGATCCGCCCTTCGCGGAGTAGATCCGTGACTAAATTGCGCAGCATTGCCTTTCGATGGGCGGTGTCCCTGCCCAGTTTTCGGTAACCCGGCATCTGCTTCTCCTCCTATTCTTCGGCTTCCCTCAGATGAAATCCGATATCCGCCAGTTTTTCTTTCACTTCTTCGAGCGATTTCTTTCCGAGATTACGAACAGTCATCATATCCTCTTCGCTCTTCTGTACCAATTCCTCCACCGTATTGATGTTTGCCCGTTTCAGGCAGTTAAACGACCGCACGGAAAGTTCGAGTTCGTCGATCGACATCTCTCGGAGTTTCCCGTTGACGTCCAGATCCTTTTCGACCATCGTCACGCCTCCGTCCGCCGTTTCAAACAATTCGATGAAGAGATTGAGATGGTCGCGCATAATCTTTGCCCCGATCGCTACGCTCTCCGTAGGGCTTATGCTGCCATCCGTCCAGATTTCGAGCGTAAGTTTGTCGTAGTCGGTGATCTGCCCGACGCGCGTGTTTTCAACCGTGTAGTTAGCCTTTGTGACCGGCGTGTAAATCGAGTCCACCGGAATCACGCCGATCGGCGTCGATTCCGTTTTGTTCTGATCCGCCGTGACATAGCCGCGGCCTTTTGCAAGGTTGATCTCCATGTACAGAGACGCGCCTTCTTCCAGCGTCGCGATATGCAGATCCCTTCCGGTGATCTCCACATCCGAGCTGACTTTGATGTCACCTGCGGTGACGTCCATCGGCCCTTTTGCGTCGATGATAACAATTTTATCGTCGTCGCTGTTCATGCGGATCGCAAGGCGTTTGAGGTTCAGAATAATTTCCGCCACGTCTTCCTTGACGCCCGGAATCGTCGAAAACTCATGCATCACGCCGTCAATCTTGACCGACGTGACCGCGCAGCCGGGAAGCGAGGAAAGCAGGATGCGGCGCAGGCTGTTGCCCAGCGTCGTCCCATAACCGCGCTCAAGCGGCTCTACTACGAATTTACCGTAACGTTCATCGCTCTCGGTGCACTCTATCGCAGGTTTTTCAATTTCAATCACGATATGTCCTCCTTTAGAAAGTTGGTGCGGCAGCGACCTTCATTACTTCGAATAGAGCTCGACAATCAGGTGCTCTGCAATAGGTGTGTCGATTTCTTCGCGGCGCGGAAGCGACAGAACCGTCCCTTCCAATTTGGCCACATCCACGCTGATCCACGCCGGAGCGCTGATCTGCATGTCTTTGATCTCCTCAAACTTCGGAGATTTCTGACTGGTCTTTTTCACTGCAACAGTCGAACCCGGCGCCACCTCATAGGAGGGGATGTCCACTTTGCGGCCGTTTACGGTGAAGTGCCCGTGGTTGACAAGCTGCCGCGCTTCCTTTCGGGAGGACGCAAAGCCCATCCGAAAGACCACGTTGTCAAGGCGTGTCTCAAGCATCACGAGCAGGTTGTCGCCCGTGATCCCCTTACGTTTCTCCGCCTTGAGAAAGGTATTGTGAAACTGCTTTTCAAGCAACCCGTAAAACCGTTTTGCCTTTTGCTTCTCCCGAAGCTGCAGGCCATAGTCGCTGACTTTCTTTCTGCCCTGGCCGTGCTGCCCCGGCGCAAACGCGCGTCGTTCCATCGCGCATTTCGTCGAATAACAACGATCGCCTTTCAAAAAGAGTTTCTGCGATTCTCTTCTGCACAGTCTGCAGGATGCGTCTGTATATCTTGCCACTGTTCTGCCTCCTTACACCCTTCTCCGCTTGGGCGGCCTGCAGCCGTTATGCGGGATCGGCGTGATGTCGCGGATCAGCGTAATCTCCAGACCGGCGGATTGAAGCGCCCGGATCGCAGCCTCGCGACCCGAACCGGGGCCTTTTACATATACTTCTACATTTTTGAGCCCATGCTCGATGGCGGCTTTTGCGGCCGCCTCGGACGCCATCTGCGCCGCAAACGGCGTAGATTTCCGGGACCCTTTGAATCCTAAGGATCCGGCGCTCGACCAAGAAATTGCGTTGCCGCTTTGGTCCGTCAGCGTCACGAGCGTGTTGTTGAAAGACGCCTGGATATGCGCCTGGCCCCGTTCAATATTCTTGCGCTCTTTTTTCTTCTTTCTAACTGTTTTTTTGGCCTGTGCCATCAATCAATCCTCCTAATCGCTCTTTTTCTTGCGGCCGACCGTTTTCTTGGGGCCTTTGCGCGTGCGTGCGTTGGTCTTCGTGTTCTGTCCGCGAACCGGCAGCCCTCTTCTGTGCCGGATCCCGCGATAACAACCGATTTCCATCAGCCGCTTGATATTCAGACTGACGTCCCGTCTCAGATCGCCTTCCACGCTGTAGTCCGAATCAATGATCTTGCGGATTTTACCGGCGTCATCTTCGGAAAGGTCGCGTACGCGTATATTCGGATCGACGCCCGCTTTCTCAAGGATCTCGCCCGCAGTCCTGCGGCCGATTCCGTAGATATAGGTCAGGCCGATTTCGATACGCTTTTCTCTCGGCAAGTCTACGCCTGCAATACGTGCCATAAAATCTGTTCCTTTCTTCTACAATACTGTATAGCGAAACACCGCGGCCGCAACTCTGTCTCCCGACAGTGAAACGCGCCGCCCGCGGCGTGTTCTATCCCTGCGTCTGCTTATGCTTCGGATTTTCACAAATCACCATCACCTTGCCGTTACGTTTGATAATTTTACATTTTTCGCAAATCGGTTTTACGGATGATCTTACTTTCATTTTCCTGCTCCATTTACTTTTTCAACATTTGCACAGCTCCGACAGGTCGCAACCGCGCGAATAATTATTGTACTACAATTCCGAACGCCTTTCAAGCACTAATTGCAGACGTCCGCGCCGCCGCTATTTGTCCCGCCAGGTAATCCGGCCCTTGGTCAGGTCGTAAGGCGAGAGTTCCATGCGCACGTTATCTCCCGGCAGGATCCGGATGAAATTCATGCGGATCTTGCCTGAGATATGCGCCTGTACCCGATGGCCGTTGTCGAGTTCGACGATGAACATCGCGTTGGGCTGCGCTTCAATGACCTTCCCTTCGACTTCGATGACGTCTTTTTTCGCCATTACCTTCCTTCTCCTGCGCCGCTCGGCGCTAAATGAAGCCCTGGCCCGATTCACAAAATGAATCGATGGCAGGTCTTATTCAAGGATTCCCGAAATCTCCGATTTCGCGGAATCTACGGTGTCCCTCTCGTCCAAGGTGATGATGAGGGGGTCGCCATCCGTGATGATGACCGTATTTTCATAATGCGCCGCACGTTTTCCGTCGTTTGTAACGACCGTCCAGCCATTGTTCAGCACATGCACATCCATCGTCCCTTCGTTGATCATGGGCTCGATGGCGAGCGCCATACCGGGCAGAAGCTCGGGGCCGTGGCCGGCTTCCCCATAGTTCTTGATCTGCGGGCTTTCATGCATCTCATGCCCAATGCCATGGCCGACATAATCGCGTACGACCGAAAACCCCGCGTTTTCGACATGCGCCTGGATCGCGTGCCCGATATCGGACAGCCGGTTCCCCTTGCGGCAATACACGAGCCCTTTGAAAAAACTTTCACGGCAGGCGGCGACAAGCCGCTTCGCCTCTTCGGGCGCTTCACCCACGAAATACGTGCGCGCCGCGTCGCTGACCCAGCCCTGATACGTCGCGCCGATATCTACCGACACAATCTGCCCTTCGCACAGAATGCGGTCCGGATCCGGAATCCCGTGCACAAGCTCTTCGTCCACCGAAACGCAAGCGCTGGCCGGGAAGCCGCCGTAGCCTTTAAAGGTCGGCTCCATACCTTGCTCCCGAATGCGCGTTTCAACAAACCCATCGATATCCGCCGTCGAAACGCCGGGTTTCACAAAATCCGCGAGGTCGTGCAGGATCGCGCCTGTGACCTTGCCCGAGGCCTCCATCAGATGAATCTGTTCCGCACTCTTCAGCCGGATCATCAGGCGGCCATAACCTCGTCGATCTTCGCCTGCACAATTTCCGAGCCGAGCGCGCTGTCAAAAGTCATCAGGATGCCTTTTTTCTCATAGTATTCGATAAGCGGTTTGGTCTGGCGTTCGTACACATCAATGCGGTTTTCAGCCGTTTCCGCGTTGTCGTCTTTGCGCTGAATGATCGCCGCGCCGCAGACATCGCAGACGCCGGGCGTTTTCGGCGGAAAACGCGTCATATGATAAATCGCCCCGCACTGCGGGCAGACCCGCCGTCCCGCGATGCGCGCTATAAGCACATCCTTCGGGGCTGTGAGGTAAAAGACGTGATCGAGCTCGCCGCCGCTCTTCGCAAGGAATTCATCCAGCGCCTCCGCCTGCGCGATCGTGCGCGGAAAGCCATCCAGGATATAGCCGTTTTTCGCGTCGTCTTCATGCATCCGGTCATTCATCAGGGCAATGATCAAATCGTCGGGTACGAGCTCACCGGCCTCCATATACCGTTTCGCCTCCAAACCGAGCGGCGTACCCGCAGCCACGTTTTCACGCAGGATATCGCCGGTCGCAATAGCCGGTATCCCGTAGTTCTGCGTGATTTTCGCGGCTTGCGTCCCCTTGCCGGAGCCGGGCGCGCCAAGCAATAAAATTCTGTTCATGATTGAATTCTCCTGCCCTTTTTCGCAAACGCTCTATAAAAATCCTCTGTAATTTCGCATCACCATCTGATTCTCGATCTGCTTCATCGTATCAAGCGCTACGCCGACCACAATCAGAAGCGCGGTGCCGCCGAAACTGATCTGCAGTTTTGTCGCCATCTGGATCAGGTACGGCATCGCCGCGATGACCGCGAGGAAAACCGCGCCGACAAAAGTGACGCGCATCATGACCGTATTGAGGTATTCGATTGTCGGCCGGCCCGGGCGGATACCCGGAACAAACCCGCCGTTCGCGCGCATATTCTCCGCCACGTCCACGGGATTGAAAGTGATCGCCGTATAGAAATAGGTGAAGAAGAAAATAAGGATCGCATCCAGGCCCACATAGATCCAAACGCCGGGAGTCCCCGTTGCGGTCGGCGACAGCCAGGTGTTCAACCAATTCTGAAGCCCGCTGTTCGGCCAGAAATAGGTGAGCGTAAGCGGGAACTGCAGGATCGAAAGGCCGAAGATGACGGGAATGACACCTGCCTGATTGACCTTGATCGGAATATGTGTGTTCTGCCCGCCGTACATTTTGCGTCCTACGACGCGCTTCGCGTACTGGACCGGAATTCGTCGCTGTCCCTGCTGCACCATGACGACGCCGACGATAACGGCGACGGCAAAAATACAGAAGAGCACGAGCGCAATCATGGAAACATCGCCTGCCTGGTAACTCACGAGCGCGCTGCCTATTGCGCCCGGCGCGCGGCAGATGATGCCCGCGAAGATGATGAG
>WRFF01000075.1 GCA_009778945.1 Clostridiales bacterium
TACCAAACGATTACGAAACAATTAATATTTATACACATTTCGACATGTTTCGACAAACTTCGACAAATTGTTAAATATTATTTTAAAAGCAGTTCCGGTAATTCACTCCAGCTTTTGAGTACAATATCCGGTTCGGGCGCGTCGGCGCGCTTTTCCGGCGGCAGCGCGACCGACCAGTCGACCAAGACGCAGAAACAGCCTGCCGCGCGCGCGGCCTCCATATCATGCTTCGTATCGCCGATCATAAGCGCGTGTTCCGGTGTACTTCCGAGCGCCTTAAGCGTCAGAAACAAAGGTTCCGGATCAGGTTTGTGCTTTGTTGTCTCGTCCGCCGTCACAAGCGCGTCGAAAAAAGGCATCAATCCGAAATGCTCCAACCCTTGCGCCGTCGAACGCCGCAGCCGCGAAGTCGGGATCCCGAGTTTATATCCGCGCGCCTTCAACAGCGAAAGCGCTTCGGCCGCCCCTTCGTACGGATGAACCTCGTTCAAATATCGGCCCCGCTGATACGAGCGATAGGTATCCACTGCGACATCCACAGGAATCTCCGGCATGATGCGCGCCATGCTCACCGCGAGCACTTCCCCGAATGTTGCCCTGAGCTCCGAAGTTTCGATGTCGCGCCCCGTCAGTTCCCGCACCGCGTAACGCCAGGAATTCAGCACGAGATCGTTCGTGTCCATCAGCGTCCCGTCGTAATCGACGAGCAGCGTATCGACCGCATCCAAACCAGGGATCAGCATTTCCTTATGCATCTTTATCTTTTTGCTTGAGCTTCTCGTTGATAAAGAGATCGATATCCCCGTCCATGACCGCCTGCACGTTGCCGTTCTCCGCGTCCGTGCGATGATCCTTCACGAGCGAATAGGGGTGGAACACATAGGAACGGATCTGACTGCCCCACGCGATCTGGCTGTAATCCCCTGCGATCTCCGCGAGATTGTCCTTGTGCTCCTGTTCCGCGATCTCAAGAAGTTTCGATTTCAGGATGCGCATGGCGACTTCTTTGTTCTGATGCTGCGAGCGTTCGTTTTGACAGGTGACGACAATATTCGTGGGCAGATGCGTGATGCGGATCGCCGAATCCGTCTTGTTGACATGCTGCCCGCCGGCGCCGCTTGAGCGGTAGGTGTCGACGCGGATATCGTCCGGAGAGATCTCCACTTGAATGTCGTCATCAATCTCCGGCATGACGTCGACGCTTGCGAAACTCGTCTGGCGTTTGCCCTGCGCGTTGAACGGCGAGATGCGCACGAGCCGGTGCACGCCTTTTTCGTTCTTCAGATAACCGTAGGCGTTTTCGCCTTCGACTGAAAACGTCGCGCTTTTGATGCCCGCGTCGTCCGCGCTTTGCAGGTCGAGCATTTTGACCTTGTATTTCTTCTGTTCCGCCCAGCGCGTGTACATGCGCAGCAGCATTTCCGCCCAATCCTGGCTGTCCGTGCCGCCCGCGCCCGAATGCACGGTCACGATTGCACTGCTCGCATCGTGTTCGCCGTCCAGCAGATTTGCGATCTTTGTCTGCGCAAGGTCCTTTGTCAGATGCTGATAAGCCTCGTTTGACTCAACCGCAAGCGAAGCGTCGTCCGGGTCTTCCTCCGCCAGTTCGATCAGCACGGCCAGATCCTCGTATTCGGAGCGAAGCTGCGCGAAGCGCTCCAACTTTCCGTCGAGTCCCTTCTTTTCCTTCAGCAGTTTGCTGGCTGTCTCATGATCGTCCCAGAAACCCTGCTGCTCACTCTCGTTCCGTATCGTCTCGAGCCGTGCGGAAACAGACGCGATGTCCATCGCGCTCTCAAGTTCCGCAAGTTCGTCTTTCAGCGTATTCAGTTCCAGTTTGATTTGATCCGGCGTAGGCATTATCGAATCACGTCCGTCCCGACGTACGGCCTGAGAACCTCCGGAACCGCGACGCTGCCGTCGGCCTGCTGGAAATTCTCAATGATCGCGGCGACCGTGCGGCCCACCGCAAGACCCGATCCGTTCAGCGTATGGACGAATTCCGGCTTGGCGCCCGGCTCGCGGCGGAAACGGATCCCCGCGCGGCGCGCCTGATAATCCGTGAAATTGCTGCAGGAGCTGATTTCGACATAACGCCCGTAACTCGGCATCCAGACTTCAATGTCATAGGTTTTTGCGGATGAAAAACCGAGGTCGCCCGTCGAAAGCGCGACCACACGGTACGGAAGGCCGATCCGTTTCAGCACTTCCTCCGCCGCAACTGTCAGCGATTCAAGTTCCTCCCAACTCTCTTCCGGCTTAGAAAACTTTACAAGTTCGACTTTATTGAACTGATGCACGCGGATAAGGCCGCGCGTGTCGCGTCCGGCGGATCCTGCCTCTTTGCGGAAGCAAGGCGTGTACGCCGTGACATAGACCGGAAGATCTTTCGCGTCCAGAATCTCATCCATAAACAGATTTGTCAGCGGCACTTCCGCCGTCGGCACGAGGAAGAAATCCTGCTGCGTCACATGGTACATATCCTCTTCAAATTTCGGAAGCTGTCCCGTGCCGGTCATCGAAGCGCGGTTCACCATAAAAGGCGGCAGGATTTCCTTGTAGCCATGCTCGCCCGTGTGCAGGTCCAGCATAAAATTGGTCACCGAGCGCTCCAGCCTGGCGCCGAACCCTTTGCTCACCGTAAAGCGTGTCCCGGAAATCTTCACCGCGCGCTCAAAATCAAAGATATCGAGTTCCGTCCCGAGCTCCCAATGGGGTTTCGGTTCAAAATCAAAAGCCGTCGGTTCCCCGAAACGGCGCTGTTCGACATTCTCGCTGTCGTCCGCGCCCACGGGGACCGAAGCGTCCGGCGTATTCGGGATTCCGAGCAGCGCGTCCTTCAGCTTCTCCTCGATCTCGGCAAGCTGCGCGTCGTCCTCTTTGATCTGCTCCGACAGCGCTTTCATCTCCGCCATGATGGCAACAGAGTCGCCGCCTGTTTTTTTGATCTGCGGAATCTCCTTTGAAACCGCGTTCTGCCGACTCTTTTTCTGCTCCGCGTTCGCAATGATCCCGCGCCGTTTTTCATCAAGCGCCAGCGCTTCCGCGAGCCCGTAATCTCCTTTGCCGCGGCTTTCCACCGCTGTCTTTACCGTGTCATATTCTTCTCTGATCCTTCTGATATCCAGCATAATATTTTGCTCTATATCCCTTCTGACACAAAATCTTTTACGGCGCCGCTAAAATGCCTCCGGCGGCGTGTGAAAAGTTTTTCACACTTTGCCCTATGTCCTTTCCGACATAAATTTTTCACTGCGCCGTCATATCCGCCGCCGTGCTGTCCGAAGCTACCGGCGTATCTGTCGCATTGGATGTGACGCCGACTCCCGTCGGCGCGGCTGTTTCGGATGTGACGCCGTCTGCCGACGGCGCGGCCGCATTGGATGTGACGCCGACTCCCGTCGGCGCAGTTGTACTGCCTCCCGCGAGCTGCGAGAGATAATTGCCGAGCGCGGCCTGCGCCTGGCCGTACGCTGCCCAGTCGCCGTTTTTCAGCGCATTCTGCGCGTCGTTATACGCGCCTTCCGCCGCTGCGATCAGGTCCTGCTGCGACATCCCGACGGAACTGCCGGAGCCACTGCTCCCGCCGCCGGAACCTCCGCCACCGGAACCTCCGCCCGATTGATCCGCGTCGCTCCCACCCGGCGGCGTCGACGCTCCGTCTCCCACGCCGTCGCCGAACATTTCATCGAGCGCGCCCGCGAGCGTCGATTGATACGCGATCTTGTCGTTATAGTAGACGACTACGCGTTTGACCTCCGGCATCGAGCTGTTGTTCGCCTGCAGGTAGATGGGTTCCACATACATGATCGAATCCTTGATCGGGATGACAAACATATTGCCGCGCCGGTACTCGGAACCCGAGTTTTGCCACAGCGCGAAGTCTTGCGAAATAGTCGTGTCCTGCGCAATCTGCGCGTCGATCTGGCTCGGCCCCATGACGGTTTTGCCCTTTGGCAACTGAAGCAGGACAAGTTTTCCGTAATTCGCGCCGTCGTTGCGCGCGATCAGCAGGCTGATCATATTGTTCTTTGTCGCCGGCGTATAAGGAACCGAATTGACAAATTCGGCGGTTTTCTCGCCCGGCAACTGCATGATGTAATAATTCGGCGTCATCGGGACTTCCTGGTCGCTCGCGCCGACTTTTTCGTTCGCGATAGCCCAGCGGTCTTCCCCCTGATAGAAGACGCCCACGTCCTTCACATGATACCGTGCGTAGATATTGGCCTGGATCGTCAGCATCGTCGCGGGATAGCGGATATGCTGCTGTACGCCGGCCGGCATCTGGCTGATCGGTTTGAACAGCACCGGGAAAATCTTGCTCAAGGTATTCGCGACCGGATCGTTTCCGTTCACGAGATAGTAGCCGGTATCGCCCGTATAAGCGTCGATTACAACCTTCACCGAATTGCGGATATAGTTTGTCGTGCTGCCCGTGCTGTAGGGTTCCGAATACGGATAGTTGCTGTTCGTGGTGTACGCGTCGATGATCCAGTAGAGTTTGCCGTTCGCCGTCACCATATACGGATCCGAATAACTGAGGTACGGCATGATTTCCTGCACGCGCTGCTCGATATTACGGTTGATGATGATGCGCGAATTTGAATTGATATTGGCGCCCACAAGCAGTTTCATGCTCTGCTCGCGGATCGCAAACATCAGGCGGTTGAACGGGGTCATATGAATGCCGCTGTCGGCCGCCTGATAGGTCGTCAAAACATTGCTCTCACCCTGCGGATAATCAAATTCCTTCTCGTCCGTCCCGACCACAATATATTGGTTGGTAAGTTCGCCGAAGTAAATCTCCGGCCTTGTGATTTTAATCTCTTTAACCTGGGATTCCGGCGGAATGTTCTTGATCAGCATGTCCGGCTGGCCGCTCGCCGTTACTTGATCCACACGGGACAGCGTAATGCCGTAGCCGTGTGTGTATTTCAGATGCAGATTGAGCCATTCCTGCGGCACTTTTGTCTCATCGATTTCGCGCGCGGCGATAAAGACCTGCGTATATTCACCGTTGATCATATAACGATCCACATTCACGTCATTGAAATCATAATACTGCCGGATCGACTGTGTGGAATTGTAGAAAGTCTTCGCCGGATCATAGTCGTTGATGCGGATATTCTTGATGGTATCCGAATTGTTCAAAATGTCCGCGCCGGTAAGATCGTTATTTGCCGGGAAATTCTGTATTTTCACGTTTGCAAGATCATAGGCTTGCTGCGTGAACGCGATATTGTAAGAGAGATAGGGGCCTTCTTTGTTGATCGCATCGGGATCGACGACAAGGTTTTGCACAACCGCGCCCGTGATAGCGCCGACAATGCCCACGCCGATCATGATCACGGGGATCATAAAAGTGGTTTTGACCCGCTTCCTGCCCACGCCGACCGCAAAGAAGACTGCCGCAAATACGGACAGCACCATGAGGATGCGCAGCATCCAAAGATTCACGTGAATATCCGTATAGCCCGCGCCGTAGAGCACTTCGGTGCGCGTATAGAGCAGGTCGAACTGCTGCAGGAAAAAGCTCACGCCGAGCATCAGGAAAAAGAGTATGCCCAGCACAATGATCTGCTTGCTCGCAACATAGATGAGTTCCTTGAAATGCCCGCCACCCGAAGACTGCGGTTCCGGACGCGCCTGCGCGTTCGTCTCCACCATTTCCGGATCGATGCCGAAACTGCGCATCAGGGCCTCCATGAACGGGCTCGGCTTTTTGGGTTGTTGCTGTTGCTGTTTGCGGCGCGCTCCGAGTTCGTCCTCCGGATCGTCCGCGTCGACGGGAATCGCTTTCGGAGGCAGGACAGAAAGCAGAATTCCGTAATAGATAAATGTCAGAAGAGCAAAAACAACAATGCCAACGATGATGGTGTCGTTCAAATCATGAATAAAATTGAGCCTGAACGTGTAGAAACTGACATCGAGGCCGAAGATCGGATCTTTGATGCCAAAATTCGTACTGTTTTTGAACTGCAGCGCGTCCATCCAAATGCTCGATGTAGCCTGCGCCGTGATAATGAGCGAGGAAAACGCAGCGAGGACAAGTGAAAGGCGGTTTTGTCCTTTCGGGCCAAGTTTCTCTTCGGCGACGATAAGGCGTTTATGATAACCGCGGTTGATCGCTTTCAAATAGAAGTAGCCAACAAGGAAAAGCCCGACAAAGACCGGTATGCCGATCCATAGCTGCGTAAACAACTGTGTCAGAAATACGGGAAGATACCCCAGATCCATAAACCAGAGAATATTGGTGATGAATCCGGAAAGCGCAGCAAGCACAATAATTAAAATAACCGCGACCACAATAATAATGGTGATAGCTTTCCTGGTTTTGGTGCTCATAATCAGTTCCTTTCTATGGTTATATGGTTATGCCCCTTAGCTTCCAAAGCCTAATTTTTCCTGAATCCAATTGATCCCATCCCGAATATAATATGCCAGCGTCGAATCAGACTTAAAATGCAAAATCAGAATCGAAACAATCACAAGGACGAGCAGCACAATAAGAATTGTGATAATCACCGAAAGCGCGGTTCTGCCGGCGTCGGACTCAGACTCGGCGTTTTTGCGCTTTTGCGGCGCGGGCTGACGGGCCGGCGCCTTGACAAGGGGAGCGGATACTGCCCCGTCCGAAGCAACCGCGGCGGCCGCGATGGCGGCGGGTTCCGCAGACAAAGCCGCAGTTGCCGGCATCGAGCTCTTATTCGATGATTCTTCTGCCGCCGAAACTTCCTCTCCGGGGGTGGCAAGACCTGGCGCAGCCAAATCCACCGGAGGGGACAGCGCTTCGGATACGGCGTCGCTTCGTTCCGCGGCCGCCTCTTCCGAAGCGCCGCTGAGCATACCGGTTTCCGGCAGTTCGGGTTCAACAGCAGCCGGCCCCGGTTCAACTGCAATCGGTTCCGGCTCAGGTATGATTTCGGCCGGCACAGGTACAACCGGTTCCGGCGTTCTCGGACGCATCCAATCGGGCAGCTCCGCAAACGCGGACTCTTCCGACTCTTCCGTTCCGAGTTGGTCAAGTGAAAAAGGAATATCTCCTTCTTCGGATTCCAGAGATTGCTCCACAGATATATTCTGCGCTGTGCTTACATACTGGAAAGCGGGCTCAACCGGCGTTTCCCTGACCGCGGGCGCGAATACCGGCACGGCCTGTTTCTCTTCTTTCGCTGCGGGCGCAAGTTCAGGCGCCGTCTGGTCCATCTCTTCGCCGAAAAGCGCCGTAAAGAACGGGATTGCGATTGCGGGCGCCGCAATTGCAGAATGGTCCGCAAGAACTACCGGCGCGGGCGCCGGTACGGGTTCCGGCGCAGCGGCAACCGGCTCCGGCGTAACGGCGGCCAATTCAGGCCCGGGTGCAACAACGATAGCCTCCGGCGTGATTGCGGTCGGCTCGGGTATCACAGGTTCAGGTTCTTCCGGTGCGGCCGGTACGATAATATCGAAAGTATCGGATTTGGGTTTTTTCGGTTCTTCCTCGTCAAACGGGAAATGAATCGGCTGATTCATAAATTCCGCAACTTGTTCGCGTGTCGGCGCATTGGCGCCGAAATAAGAAGCCCCGAAGGGACGCGGAGACTCGGGCACAGCGGGTTCCGGCTCCGGCGCGGATGCAACGGCGGCCGGTTCCGGAGTCACAGGTTCCAATGTGGTATATGTGACCGGCTCCGGTATGACAGCAACCGGCTCCGGAATCACAGGCTCGGGTATGACAGCAACCGGCTCAGGTACGACTTCGACGGGTTCCGGCACAGGCGTGACATACATAACCGGCTCCGGCGCTGCGACAACCGGTTCAGGTATGACAGCGGCCGGTTCCGGCACGACAGGCTCGGGTATGACAGCAACCGGCTCCGGTATGGCAGGCTCGGGTATGACAGCGGCCGGTTCAGGTACAGCTTCGACGGGTTCCGGCACAGGCGTGACATACATAACCGGCTCCGGCGCTGCGACAACAGGTTCAGGTATGACAGCAACCGGCTCCGGAATCACAAGCTCGGGTACAACAGCAACCGGCTCCGGAATCACAGGCTCGGGTATGACAGCGGCCGGTTCAGGTACAGCTTCGACGGGTTCCGGCACAGGCGTGACATACATAA
>WRFF01000076.1 GCA_009778945.1 Clostridiales bacterium
ACAGGAAAACGGCAGAAAAGTACTGCCGTGTGACATTGGTGCCGGGAAAAAATCGAACGATGGGCGGCGCACGGTATCGCCGTTCATCAGGAAATATGAAGACTTGGCCAAACGGTAGCAGGAAGAAATCTTTGCCGGGGCAAAGGATTGGAGGATATTTGAGAATGAACACATAGAATAGGCTGCCCCCTCTGGCACCAAAGTGGCCTTAGAGACATTGGCACGTATGAGGAATATCATATGACACATCTTTTCAGAAAAACCCAGGACAACTTGACACCGTCATCCGTATCTAATGTGGTGACCCTTTTGGTCAAGTCAGGAGAGAGGTTCGTAAAACTCTCAAAATGATATTATCACAAATGCAAACGTTGGCACAGACACTTCCCGAATACGAGATTGTTCGTGCCATAAACGGCGTCGGCGACACACTTGCGCCCAGGTTGATAGCGGAGATTGGCGATGTCCGCCGCTTTAGATGCGGGAGGCGCAGCCTTCCGAACCTATCAGGCCAAACGCGGCGAGGAAGGCGGGCCCTCACATAGCCGGCCGACGAGCCGCGCGCCTGAGTTTGTACTTTGAAGTTTGCTTGGCATTCAATCGCAAAACACTCTTGACAAACGTTTTAGCATAGACCTATTACCCCGGCAACTGACAGCGGGCAAAAATATCTGAGCGCTTATCTACTCCGCCCGTATCTCGCTGACCAGCGTGTCCTCGCTGTCCGCCGCCCCGGGATAGACGTCCGTGATTGTGAAGCGCAGCCATGAGGTGTAGATCGGCGCTTCCAGTGAAATAGTCTGATACCGGGAGTTATTGTCAGACAGTTGCACCTGTTTTTCAAACCCGCCTTCTCCAGTGATCGTGCAGGTCTTGACGCGGTTATTGTCCGCATAAGCCTGATTCGATTTCGCATACCCGTTGATCAGGCTGATTTGATCTACGCGTTGTTTTGAAGCGGCCTGCAATTCGATCCATTCGCCGGTTCCCGGTCCGGGGACGCCCTCGCACCAGGCTGTTGCCGTATCTCCGTCTATCGCGCGCGCCGGGTCATAGCTGTTCGCACCCATCGATGCCCGCGCGCTCGAAGCCGCCGCATCGGGGAATGCAGGCAGCGCAATTCCATCACCGGTTTTCAAATCAAAAGCGGCGGTTACCGGGCTGCGCGGCGGCACGTCAGTTCCATATGCTTGATCAAGCGGATATGTTACGATCAATTTTCCATGAAGCGCCTCGATATTCGGTTCGATATTTTCCGAAGCCCCGAAGGACGTGATGCCGTCGAACACGCCGGACGTTTCGGCCTTTTCATACCACGCAAGAATTCCCGCGTTGATTTTTGCGTCCGCGGCGCTTTTCTTCAGATAGCAGGTCGTGACCTGAGGGACCATGACTCCGGTATGGCGGGAGGATTCCTTTTTCTGATAATCGATCTTCCATACGGAGCCGTACGGAGACAGGTCGAGGGGGAGGTTGATCTGGAACGGCACTTCGGACACGGTCTGGCCCTCACCCGACATGATGAAAAACGGATTGGCCGCGTTGAAGCGAATCCGCAGGGCCGCACCGCAGGAATCCTTCGAATAATTCCCCTCCGGCGGCATCAGATCAAACAAAGGATAATCGTTCGGGATCCCCGTGAACGGGCGCGCCATCCCTATCTGGCCCCATGAATCACTGGTTTCGCTCTGTTCTATAATGCTTCGGTTGATATAGTCGACATAATTGACGCCGTCATAAAACAGAGAGGACAGCTTATTGGTATCCCCTGTCAGGAGCGGCTGCTGTCCGCCGTAACTGTCCGTCCCTTTCGAAGGCGGGAGCGGAAGCGGTTTTGTCCCGCCCGTACCGCTTGACTTCGTCGTGTTCTCCGGCGTCGACCCAAAGAAGCCGTAGTTATCCGGGCTGTCCGCCTCATTTTCCGGCGCGAGGGGCACATAGCCGGCCGCGGCCGCAACACGCTGTCCCTCGTTCGACAGCATCCAATTTACGAGCGCGCGTACCGAGGAATCTTTCGGCTCATCCTTGCGGAATACCGCATAATAGTACGTGAGATACGGATAGGAGCCTTTTGCGATCGTTTCTTTCGTGGGCATGACATTATCAATCGAAAGCAGTTTTACTTCGTTCCGCTGATACATCTCCGAAGCGTAGTAAAATACCGAATAACCGATGGCGTCCGCCTTGTTATCGTAATTCGCCACCTGATCGATCAGGCCCACCATGGTGGACGGCCTGATTTCCGACGGTGCGTTCATCGGCTCCGCGCCCTTCATCGCGAGGCTCAGGAACAGCGTCTGACTGCCGGACCCGACCGGCCGTTGGAACGGGACGATAGCCGTATCCGCACCGCCCGCTTCGCGCCAATTCGTGATTTTGCCCGTATAGATGTCCCGTATCTGATTCTGCGTGAGTCCCTTCACCGGATTTTTCGAATTCGCGAGGAATACAAGCGCGTCCTTTACGACCGGAACCACTTCCAGTTCGACGCCAGCGTCCGCCGCAGACGCAAGTTCCTCTTTGGAAGGCTCCGTTACAAAGATCACATCCTTATCTTTATTGATCAGATACCAATAAGCGATATCCGTTGTATTTTGGACAAGGCCTTCCGACGATCCATAGAGTTTTTTCAGCACCGCCTCCGATAGGGGGATCGTCGCGGTCGAGCCGTCGATACGCGACACATCCACATAAAAGTTCTTTGATATGGACGTGCTTCCCGCATCCTGTGGCGCGCTTCCGCCCCGCGCGCCTCCGCCGCAGGACGTGAATACAAGCAAAACAATGATTGTCAGCGCTACCCCCGAACAGAGAAATCTTGTTTTCATCCTTACAGTACCTCCTTCATCTTCGGAACTGTGCTGCTGAGCCAAAAATTATAATTGGGATTCGACATGCCCAATCGCGTAAAGCGGAAGATTGAGAAGCCAATCCTGTCGTTTGTAGTCTGCCACGGAAGTGCGGACGGAAACGGGAGGATGATATTTTTCGGCGAAAGCTTTCAAGCTCTTGCTTTGCAAATTGACCTCCGCTTTAACTTCGAGAGGAATCGCGGCGTTCCCCGTATCAAGCAGGAAATCCACTTCAGAAGTGTTGCGGTCATTTGTCCAATAAAAGGTTCTGATGTCCGGTAAAGTCTCAAGTTGCTGCAGGACATACTGCTCCGTCAACGCGCCTTTGAATTCGAGAAACAGGGCATTGCCGTCAAGCAGCACATCCTGCCGGAGCCGCGTCATGCACGAGAGCAAACCGATATCCACCAAAAACAGTTTAAACGCTTTCAAATCCTCATATGCCTTGAGAGGCAGGTTCGGCGCGGGCGCCCTATAAACCTGATGAACAAGCCCGCAATCGGAAAGCCACATCAAAGCATATTCATATTCACGCGCCCGCGCGCCTTCTTTAATGAGGCCGTATATGAATTTCTTGTTTTCCTTTGTGAGCTGTGCCGGGATGCTGTTCCACAGCATACGGGCATGCGGGACAACGTCATTCGGAATGTGTTTTGAGAAATCCTGTTCATAAGCCGCAAGGATTCGCTCCTGTATCGCACGTACTTCCGCCCAATCGCGGTTTTTCACGAACGCCGCCACCGCTTCCGGCATGCCACCCACATAATAATACTGTTTCAGCAAATCGATATATTCCAACTTGAACGCAGCGGCCATCGTGAAATCGCCCTGTGCAAGAAGCTCCGCAAATTGCGCTTTGCCCATAGCCTCCATAAACTCAGTGAAAGAAAACGGGTGCAAATCCAAAAACTCCACTTTGCCAACGGGAAAGGAAGTGCCTTGATGAAGCGCAACGCCGAGCAGCGAACCCGCGCAAATGATTTGATATTCCGGTGCATTTTCGTTGAAGTATTTGAGCGAAGTCAGGGCTGCGGGAACTTCTTGTATCTCATCAAAGATGAGCAGCGTATTCTGCGGGTCAATTTTTTGCCCCGCGAAAAGTTCGATTCCCGTGATAAGGCGTGTGACGTCAAGGTCAGCGGAAAACAAATCACTCATGCGCTTATTGTTGTCAAAACCGATGTAGACCGTATGCGCAAACATGGTTCGGCCAAACTCCTTCATCAGCCAGGTCTTGCCGACTTGACGCGCGCCCCGAATGATCAAAGGTTTCTTCGCGCTTTTGGATTTCCACTTACCCAATAATTCTATTGCTGTGCGATACATAGCCGTCGCCTCCAATCCGGATGATAATACCAGTATAACATGGATCACAAAATATACAAGGACTTTTTGATCAATACTACACTTTTATACAGTGACTTTTCGTCAATTCCCCATTTTATTCTGTGCTGCGGCGAGAAATATGAGTAAGTATTTTTCAGCGCGGTACAAGCTGTTGCAGGCAATACTTTCTCTAGCTGCGGCTGTCCCCCCCTGCCCCGAACGCTTCCGCCGCCCGGATGAGCGCGTCAAGCGCCGTGAGTTGGTTCAGCGCGCCGCGAAAGGCCGCCGCGCCCGGCAGGCCCTTAAAATACCAGCCCGCGGCGCCGCGCATCTCGAGCACGGCGATCTTCTCCCCTTTGTCCGCCGCGGTCAGGCGCGCCTGCCGCACAAACATATCCCTGCGCTCGTTAAGCGAAATGGGGACATCTTCGCTGCATTCATTCTTTTCGCCGCTCCCGCCGCGAAAGATCCACGGGTTTCCGAGCGCCCCGCGCCCGATCATCACAAAATCGCAGCCGGTCTCCGATACCATACGGCGGGCGTCCTCTGCACTTCTCACATCGCCGTTTCCGATAACAGGGATGGATATAGCGGCCTTCACTTGCGCGATAAGCGGCCAGTCCGCGCATCCGGCGTAAAACTGCTCCCGCGTCCGCGCATGCAGGCAGATCGCGTCGGCGCCCGCCGCTTCCAGGCGCCGCGCCACCTCCGCCGCGTTCACCGAAGCCGCGTCCCAGCCGGCGCGTATCTTCGCCGTCACCGGTTTCTTCGTCGCTTTTTTCATGGCGCTTATGATGGAGGCCGCGCGCGCCGGGTCGCGCAAGAGCGCCGATCCTTCCCCGTTTTTTACGACTTTCGGGACCGGGCAGCCCATATTGACGTCGTAGAGCGCGTGCCCCATTTCCGCGCCCTCAATGCGCAAGACCGCCTCCGCCATGGTTTCGGGTTCCGCTCCGAAAAGCTGGCAGGCAGCCGGCCCCTCTCCTTCCCCGGTCCGCAGCAGATCCCAGGTGTTCCGGTTGCCGAAGAGCAGGGCTTTTGCGCTCACCATCTCCGTATAAACCAAAGCCGCGCCCGCTTCCGAGCACAGCCTTCGAAAACTTCTGTCCGTGACACCCGCGAGCGGCGCCAGGAACCAGCCGTCCTTCAGCTTGAAATCCCCGATTTTCACTCCCGCCGGGGCGCCGGGGGATCCCGGCGATTCTTCTTGTAGATAAAATACAGGCCTTCAAGCGTCAGCATTTTATCTACGATATCGATGCTGCCGCTGCCTTCCGCCATGAGGTTTGCGACGCCGCCGGTCGCGATTACGCGGATCGGTTTCCCGCTGCGGTCAATCTCTGAAAGCTCCCGCTTCATGCGTTCCGTGATATATTCCACCATGCCGCGATGCCCGAAGACCAGGCCGGATTGCATACTCTCTATCGTATTCTTGCAGATCACCTGCGCCGGCTCATCCAACTCGACGCGCGGCAGTTTCGCCGTCTTCTCAAAAAGAGCCTCCGAGGAGATCTTGAGCCCCGGCGCGATCGCGCCGCCCACATACCGCCAATCATCTGTCACACAGCAAAACGTCGTCGCAGTGCCGAGATCGATGATGATGAGCGGCCCGCCGTATTTGTCCAGCGCCGCGACCGCGTTTACAATGCGGTCGGCGCCTACCTGCGTCGGATCGTCGTAGATGATCTGCAGGCCGGTCTTGATGCCCGGCCCGATCACGAGCGCGCGCTTGCCGAAATATTTCTGCGCCATATGCTGCAGCGTATAAAGCACCGACGGCACGACCGTTGAGATGATGATATCTTCGACGTCCGAAAACTTCAACCCTTCGAAAGCGAAGAGCTCATGCACCAGCATGCCGTATTCATCCGCGCTCCGGGCGCCGGCGGACTCGATGCGCCAATTGTGCGTTAACACGCCGTCCCGGAAGACGCCGAGCACGATATTCGTATTGCCTACGTCAAACGCTAACAGCAAGGTTACTTAATAGACGCCAGAACGTCGCCGGCATTGACCGACGCGCCCTTTGCCACCGCAACGGCGTCCACAATCCCGTCCGCCGGCGCGACGATCTCGTTTTCCATCTTCATCGCTTCGAGAATCAGGAGCACCTGGCCCTTTTTTACCGCGTCGCCGGGTTTGACTAAGACGTTCAGGATCGTGCCGGGCATCGGCGATTCGATTACGGTCGCCCCCGCCGTGGGCGCGGACACCGCCTGCGCGGGCGCCGGAGCGCTTGCGGGGGCGGGCGCCTGTGCGGGCGCCGATACCGCGGAGGCTGCCGTCACGGCCGGGGCGCCGCCGATTTCTTCGACTTCGACCTCATAGGCCGTCCCGTTTACGGTAATCTGATATTTCTTCATTGTCACATTCTCCTCGCTTCAATCGCTTCGTTTGTACCGGTGACCGCCCAGACAGGACGCACGCCCGCTGCGCGCCGGATCTTTTTGATACTGAGTTTCGGGATATAGGCTTCGGCTTCATAAGCCGCCACCGCCGCCGTAAACACGGCGAGCAGTTCGCTGTCCGCGCCTTGGCGAACCGCGGGCGCCGTTTCCGCCATAGGCTCTTCGCCTTCTTTTTTCTTACGTTCAAACAGGCTCATCGGTATTTCCTCCCGTCTACAATGGGATATCCCCGTGCTTTTTCGCGGGACGGCTGTCGCGTTTTGATTCCAGCATATCGAACGCCGAGATCAGCCGCTGGCGCGACTCCCGCGGTTCGATGACGTCTTCGACGTAGCCGAGCTCCGCCGCACGGTAGGGGTTATTAAATTTATCTTCATATTCCGCGATCTTTTGCTGCCGCATGGCGATCGGGTCTTCCGCGTTTTTGATGTCGTTCTTGAAAACGATATTCGCCGCGCCGTCCGCGCCCATGACGGCGATCTGCGCCGTCGGCCAGGCAAGCACGAGATCCGCGCCGAGCTCTTTGTTGTTCATCGCGATATAGGCGCCGCCGTAGGCCTTGCGCAGGATGAGCGTCACGCGCGGCACCGTCGCTTCGCAGAAAGCGTAGAGCAGCTTCGCGCCGTGGCGGATGATGCCGCCCGTCTCCTGGTCCGTACCCGGCAGGAAACCCGGCACGTCTTCCAGCACGAGCAGCGGGATGTTGAACGCGTCGCAGCGCCGCACAAAGCGCGCGGCCTTGTCGGACGCGTTGATGTCTAAGCAGCCGGCCGCGACCTGCGGCTGATTCGCGACCACGCCGATCGTATTGCCCGCAAGACGGATATAGCAGGTGATGATATTTTTCGCATAATCCTGCGCCACGTCGAACAGCTTGCCCTCATCCGCAATCCCGCGGATCACCTTGTACATATCATAGGCCTTGTTCGGGTTCTCCGGCACGAGCTCGTCAAACTCCGGAAGCAGCCGGTTCGGATCGTCCGCCGTTTCCACCCAGGGCGCCGTCTCCAGATTGTTCGACGGAAGGTAGGACAGGAGTTCCTTTACCTGATTCAGCGTGTCCTCGTCGTCCTTGCCCATGAAATGCGCCACGCCGCTTTTGGTGTTGTGCGTACGCGCGCCGCCGAGTTCTTCCGACGTGATCTTTTCGCCCGTGACCGTTTCGATCACCTGCGGCCCGGTGATAAACATCTGGCTCGTCCCGTCTACCATAAAGATAAAGTCTGTGATCGCCGGCGAGTAAACCGCGCCGCCCGCGCAGGGCCCCATGATCACGGAGATCTGCGGGATGACGCCCGAAGAGATCGTGTTGTTATAAAAAATCTTTCCGAAACCGGACAAGGCCGTGACGCCTTCCTGGATGCGCGCGCCGCCGCTGTCATTGAGCCCGACGATCGGCGTACCCATCTTCAGCGCCATTTCCTGCACTTTCACGATCTTGTTTGCGTGGTATTCGCCGAGCGAACCGCCGAGCACCGTGAAATCCTGCGCGTGGGCGTAGACCGGGC
>WRFF01000077.1 GCA_009778945.1 Clostridiales bacterium
CGGCTGCGCGCCGATAAAGTCATCGCCGAACCGCCTGCCGTACGTCTTTTTGAACCCGAAATATTTGATATAAAAACCCGCGGTCTTTTCGAGATCGGTCACGGTCATTCCGATATGCATGAGCTTCGCTGTTGTCATTTTTTTGTTTTTTCTTCCTTTTTATAATTATTTTGGCGAATACATTTTTTGATATGTTCAAGACAGACGGAAACCGCCGGGTTTGACGTATCTTCCCGCCATACGATAAGCATTTCCACAGTCGGGCCCGGTTTATTCTCATTCAGATCCAGAAATTTCGTCGACTCCTGCGCGCTTAACCGCGTGGCCGAAGAAGAAACGCCGTAACCAAGCCCAAACTCTACAGCGAGCATGATATCTTCAATCGAAGGGACATGGATCACTTTGGATGGCGTGATCCCGACGCTTTTCAAATAGCTGACACTGTTGATATAAGCAAAGCGGGACAGGGCGGGCTCTATTGTAATAAAGGTATAGTTCTCGAAATCCTTCGCGGTCACTTTTTCAAGTTTTCCGAGAGAATGCGATTTTGATACGATCAGCATATCCCTGTCTTGACCGATAGGCATAGACTCCAAATCCTGCATGTTCGGAACCAGGAACGCAAATGTGACAAGCAAGTCCAATGACCCGATATACAGCTCCTGTATTTCGTCCTGGAATTTCACACGCTTGACATTGATCTGGATCCCCGGGCATGCATTTGAAAAACTGCTGAAATATGTCACCTGCGCCGCGGGCAAATCCAACCCGTGCAGGATGCCGATGTTCAGAAGGCCTGTCTTGCCCTGGTCGATCGACTTCGCCATATCGATGGCCTGCTCCAGCCAGTCGTTGTATTTTTCGAGTTCGCGGTACAAAATTTCGCCCGCCGGCGTCAGCTCGATTTTTCTGCTTGTACGCTTGAAAAGTTTTATTCCAAGCTTGGTTTCAAGCGCTATGATCTGCTTGCTGATGGCGGATTGCGCAACAAACAAGCGTCGGGAGGCTTCGGAAAAACTCCCGTATTTCGCTACCGCCAGAAAATAGGCTATCTGCAGATGGTTCATTTCAGATCCTGTTCGTATACGACGCCCAGCGCCTTCGGCTGTCCTGTTTTCTTTGTCACAAATACCAACACGATGATTGTAGCAAGATATGGGATCATTTTAAAGACGTAGGTGCTTATGCCGAGATCCAGAAGGGCCGGCATCGTCGTATACGTGTTTGCCAGCGTCTTCATAAAACCGAAGAACAGGGAAGCCCACAGGATGCGCATCGGGTTCCATTGCCCGAAGATGATGACCGCAACCGCAAGATATCCGTACCCGGCGACAGTCGAGGCGAATTCGGAGGCGTTGGGCACAATGAACGCCAGCCCGCCGATCCCCCCGATGAATCCGGAGATCAATACGCCTATATACCGCGTCCTTGTCACGTTGATGCCCATTGACGCGGCTGCCTGAGGATTTTCACCGCAGGCCTTCAGATGCGCGCCGAATTTTGTCTTGTTGAAAACAATGACCGCAATAAGCAGTACGATCACTCCGACCAGCGTGGAGATATATGCCATTTGGAAAAACATGCCGCCGATGACGGGGATGTTCGAAAGGACCGGAACCTGCTTGATGAGATAAAAATTTGTAAAACTGATCTGCAGCTTCCCCAGGATCGCGCGCCCCAGGATGACGGTGGCCGCCGGCGCCAGGAGGTTGATCGCCATACCGCTGATGATCTGGTTGCCCTTCAAACTGATCGACGACACCGCGTGCGGCAGGATGATGATCATCCCCGCAACGCCCGCAACCAAAAGGCCGACGATATAATCTCCCTGCGTGCCGGCGCTGACATAGTGGAGATACAGCGTTCCTGCAAATCCGCCCGCCAGCATGATTCCTTCGAGGGAGAAATTCAGGATTCCCGACTTTTCCGAGAAAATTCCGCCGTTGGCAACGATGAGCAGAGGGATCATACACATCAGCGTTTGCTGCACAAAGAAATAAAACATACTCATATCATCTCACCGAATGCCTTGCCGATCAGCCGGATATACATTTTTTTAAACAACAGGTTGAAGGAGCAGAAAAATATCGTGACCGACGTGATGATCGTGACCATCTCCGAAGGTATGCCAAGCGACTGCATACCCAAACCGCCCACCTCCAGATATGCGATAAACAGCCCGGAGAAAATGATCGCGATCGGATGGTTGGAGCCGAGAAGCGCGACCGGGATCCCGGTGAACCCTTCCGGCCTGAGCGCGTCCGTAAGCGTATATTGCTGCCCCATCGTACCATTGTGATACATAGTGCCGCCAAGCCCGGCGAAAATGCCCGCCAGCAGCATGGCCAGAATGGCCGCTTTTTTTACATTGACTCCGGCGTATTGCGCGGCGTCGCGATTGAGGCCGCAGGCTTTCATTTCGAAACCGGCCGTTGTTTTTTTCAATATGATAAAAGCGACGACACAGACGATAACCCCAAAGACAATCCCGGAATTTGCCGCGGAAGCCGTGAAGATCTGATTCAAATTGAAACTGGGCAGCAGGCCTACCGAAGGAACCGGAGCCGTCCAGCCCTGGCCTCCTACGTACAGCGCATGGTCGCTTCGGATCAGCATATTCACAAGAAAAAGCGACACATAGTTCAGCATGATACCGCAGACGATCGCGTTGAGATTTTTGTACGCCTGCAAAACCCCCTGCAAAAGCCCCCAGAGCCCGCCGCAGGCGGCCCCCGCCAGAATGCTGAAGACCCAGGTATACGCCCCGAGCTGCGGAGAGAAATGCATGGCCACAAAGAGCCCGGCATAGAGCCCTATCAAAAACTGCCCCGGCGCTCCGATATTGAATATGCCCGTCCTGAGCGCGAACCCTACGGAGAGCCCTGTCATCATGATCGGCACGGCGTAATACAGAACCCTGCCGATACCGTTTAACAATCCGGTCAACCCAAACCCGCCTGTCACGATCATCTTGAACGCGGGCAGCGCTACGTTCCCTGAGGTAAGCAGCAGCAAAATCAATCCGATCAGAAGGCCGATGATGATCGTAATGATCGTGGCGACAAAGGTGACCATGAACGGCGATATGAAGATTTTTTTTGCCATACGCTATACTCCGATCAGTGACGTCTTAAGCGGCGGACACCGGCGTCCGCTTTGCGCCGGCCATATAAAGCCCCAGCTCCTGGAAGTCCGTTTTGTCCGGATCAAGTTCGCCGACGATCTCCCCTTCGTACATGACGAGTATCCGATCGGAGATGTTCATGACTTCTTCAAGCTCCAAGGAAATCAACAGGATGCCCTTGCCGTCTTCACGCATCCGGAGCAATTGCTTGTGTATAAACTCGATCGCGCCGACATCCATACCGCGCGTCGGCTGCACCGCGATCAGAACGTCGGAATTCCGTTCGATTTCCCGCGCGACGATCACTTTCTGCTGATTGCCGC
Organism: Clostridiales bacterium; assembly: GCA_009778945.1. Classification (GTDB taxonomy): domain Bacteria; phylum Bacillota; class Clostridia; order Peptostreptococcales; family Anaerovoracaceae; genus WRFF01. The sequence goes on from WRFF01000077.1 coordinate 3,448, forward strand.
CCGAAAGGCTTCCCGCCCTCGTACGCGCGCCCTGGGCGCACCGCACGTCATAGCGTTCGATCAATTCGTCCGCATGCTCATAAGCCCCTCTATAATCGATGATCCCCCTGGTGGATACAGGCTTTTCATAGTAGGTCTGAAGGATCATATTTTCCGAAATATCATAGTCAAGAACCAGTCCGTGCTTGTGCCGGTCTTCCGGGATATGCGACAAATGCCGCGAGTTCCGGTAACGGATGCTCTTTTGGGTCACATCATCGTCACCAAACCGGACAGTGCCTCGCTCGATTTTCCGAAGGCCTGTCAGGCCGTAGACCAGTTCCGTCTGCCCGTTTCCGTCAATGCCGGCGATACACAGGATCTCACCCCGCCTGACGTCAAACGAAACGCCGCGAACCGCGTCATTGTGCCCTTTTGCACCTTTTACCATCAAGTCGCGCACACTCATAAGGACTTCGCCGGGTTTTACCTGGGTTTTGTCAGGCGCCAAAAGCACCTTGCGCCCGACCATCATCTCGCTCAGCTCCTCCTTGGATGTGTCCTTGATATCCACCGTTCCCGTGACCTTCCCGCTGCGAAGCACGGTGCAGCGGTTCGCGATCCGCATGATTTCATTCAGTTTGTGCGAAATGAAAACGATGGATTTCCCCTCGGCGACCAACCCCTCGATGCTTTTCATAAGTTCTTCGACTTCCTGCGGGGTCAAAACCGCCGTGGGTTCGTCGAAGATCAAAATTTCGTTTTCCCGGTACAACATTTTCAGGATCTCGACGCGCTGCTGCATGCCTACCGTCATATCCTCGATCAGCATATCCAGATCCACCTTAAGCTGATAATGTTCCGTCAATTCGTTCAATTTAGCTCTGGCCGGCGCAAAATCCAAAAATCCGTTTTTCGTTGTTTCCACACCGAGCACAATGTTTTGCAGGGCGGTAAAATTTTGCACCAATTTGAAATGCTGGTGCACCATGCCGATACCGTATTCATTCGCGTCATTCGGATTCCGGATCGAAGCTTTTTCGCCGTTGATGATGATCTCCCCGTGTTCGGGTTGATACAACCCGAACAGAACGCTCATCAAAGTGGATTTCCCGGCCCCGTTCTCTCCAAGCAGCGCATGCACTTCCTGCTTGCGCACCTGAAAGGTGATATCGTTGTTCGCGATAATCCCGGGAAACACTTTCGTGATATTCCTCATTTCAAAAGAAAATTCGGTTGACTCGGTTGACATGGTTACCTCCTGCCAAAGACCCGGCTGCCGGATCTTTCTGTAAAGGGGCTGCCTAAAACATTAAGAAAACGTCAAGGGGAGACAGCCCCTTTGCTTATACTATGATTCTGGCCTCAAGACAATTATGGTTAACTGCTCTTTATAATCGTAAGATCGATATGTTTGTCCGGAATCGCGTTCCACAACGCCTGCATGGCGTCCATATTGGGATCCGTCCGGACCTTATCTTCCGTCAGCAGGCCGCTGCGAACACCGTCCACATCATTTTTGAAGTTGGCAAGATCCTGCTGATACTGATCCACGGTGTAGTTCGGAACACGCCAGGTCGCTGTTGCCAAACCAACAGCAGGGCTCCCTGAAACAGTGTCATCCACGTTGTACCATTTTGTCGTACCGCCGGGGAAAGTCCCGTTGTATACGGTTGCCAGCGCGTCCGGGACCGTCAGCTCAATATGCTTGATCGCGGAGGTCAGGACATGCTGGCTTTCCGCGCTCTGATCAACGTCCGCGCCGAAACAGGGCTTATTGGCCGCGTCCGCCGCCGCAAACAAAGAGTTATTGCCGCCGGCTATCATCGGTATGATCAGATCGCAGCCGTCCTGATACCAGGAAGCGCACAGAGCCTGCACATCCGGAGAAGCGGCGGACGTATTCGCATACGTGTGGCGAACTTTGATATCCGTGATGCCCAGCTTGCCGGCCGCATAGTTGATGCCCTGGATGTAGCCGTACGTCCAAATATTCATCGGGGGGATATCAAGACCCGTGATAATGCCGATGTTCTTAAATCCGCCCTTTACCGCTGCGATACCCGCCAGGAATCCGGCTTGGTCGGCCTGATGGAAGAGCGCAAAAGTATTGGACGCAACAGTCGTCAAACCGTCGGGCTCAACCGCGATGAAATGCACTTTCGGATAAGTAGTCTGCGCCTGGGAAAGTGCCGGGACCGGTTGGTTGCCAAGCGTGATAATGACTTCGGTGCCGCTGTTGATTGCCGTCGACATAGCGTCCAGATAGCCTTGCATGGAATTGTCAACCGGCTGATAGTACGTACAGGTTTTCCCATTATCCTTGCTGAAATTCTGTACGCCCTGCCATGTCATCTGGATCCACCCCTTGTCGTTGACCCCCAGTGTATCGTCAGCGGGAAGGATGAAGGCGATATTTGCTCCGGAGATGCCTTGTCCGCCAGAAGAGGTCGAAGTGTTGCCAGTCGCCGCCGGCGCACTGCCGCCGGGCGCCGCCGGACTGCCGCCGGCGTTCCCGCCGCCGCTTGCGTTGCCTCCGCAGGCTGCCATTACGACCACCAACGCTATGGCCATAATCAATACAAGAATACGTTTTCTCTTCATGATAGTTCCTCCTTTCAAATAGTAACTACCCCATTAATCATTAAAATTATACATTAGTTTTTGTCAGAAAAATCAATATATAATTAATAATCACACATTTCGCTTCTCACGCATATCGCCTTCAAACAATTCAATAATGTTCCCGTCCGGATCATTGATGAAAATACCGAACGTTCCCCAGCACGGCGCCGTGAAAACAACCGGTATTCCCATCTCCTCAAGCTCGCGCAGCGTCTCCTCATGATCTTTGACCGTCAGGGAAAAATGCTTGTTTCCGTTTGTCCTCATATCCTCGTCGGGCGTTTTTCGATCTTCGGGGACGGGCTTTGCGTTGGGCGGCGAATACAATTCGAGCACAAATCCGGAATCGGGCGCGTCAAGATGCGCTACAGGCGTATCGATATGATCGATCCGGTTGCGGCAGAGCAGCTCAAATCCGAGCGCCTTCTCGTACCATTTGATGGAACGCTCAAGATCCGACACGCTCACCGCAAAATGATTCGTACGCAGTGTCTTGATCGCCATCTCATCTCTTCCATTCAATGAACTCGATGAGGATATTGTCGGGTCCGTAGATGAACGCGACATACAGCCCGAAGCAGACAGCGGGGCCCATGACGGGCTCGATGCCTTTGGTTTTGAAATAAGCGAGTTCGGCGTCGAGATCATCCACCTCAAAAGCGATATGTTTTGTGCCCTGTGTTTTTGAATCCGTATCGGGATGCAGACTCCCTTCCGGAACCGGCGCCGTCTCTTTATTTTCAAAAAGCTCCACTTCAAATCCGTCGCCGTTATCCAGGAACGCCACCCGGAAACCCATCGGCGTCATTTCGGATTTTTCACGAAGCGTGAACCCAAGGACATCCCCGAACCAGCTGATCGCGGATTCGAGGCTGCTGACGCTCATCCCTACATGAAGCGGTTTGTATCTGACATCTGACATATTGCGCCTCCTTTAATTCATATCCATAGCAAGCCGGTTGATGATATCATCCTGCAGGTCCTTGCCCAGTTCGACAAAATACGCGCTGTATGTGGCAACCCGGACGAGCAGATCCCGGTATTCTTCGGGATGTTCCTGCGCGGCCAAAAGCGTCTCGGTATCGATGATATTGAACTGAACGAAAAACCCGCCGCTTTCGAGGAATGTCCTGAGCATCTGCTCAAATTTCTTGATGCTTGCCGCATCTTTCAGCGCATTGGGGCTGAAACGCATATTGAATACCGAGCCGTTCGTAAACTTTACATGATCGAGCTTGGCGACAGAACGATATGTGGCGACCGGGCCGCTGACATTCCTGCCCTGATAAGGCGATACGCCGCCTTCCGAAATAGGCAATCCGGCTTTTCTGCCGTCGGGAAGCGCTCCGGTGATCGCCCCGAGCGGGACGTTTCCTGTCAAGGCCGCGGGGGAAACGGTCATAAGCGCGTTCCCGCTTCCGCGAAGGGGCGTGATCACTTCCACGGCGTGCAGCAGCACCTCATTGACAATATTGTCGACATAGTCGATATCGTTGCCGTATTTCGGGGCGTCCGAAAGCAGCTTCAGGGTTTTCTCATGCCCCTCAAAGTTCGCGTCGAGCGCGTCGATCAATTCGGACATTGTGATTGCCTTATCCTCGAAAACGACCTTCTTGATCGCCGCAAGCGAATCGCCTACGTTCGGCGCGCCGGAAGGTGAAATCGAGCACCGTGAGTGTTGCGTGCCGCCGCCCCACATATCCTTGCCTTTCTGGATCGGCCCGAGGAACAGGCTCGAATGGAAGGGGATAGGCCTGTATTCCACATACATATGGCGGTCCGAACTGCGGAACAGGGCCGCGATTTCATAGGCGGGCTTTACCTGGGCCTTGTACGCTTCCCATACCTCTTCATAGGACGTAAATTTTCTCGGATCCCCTGTTTTTGGGCCAAGCTGAAGCCCGTCCATCCTGCGGACGCCGTCGTTGAGCGCAAGTTCCAGGCAAAGGGGGCAATTGATGAGCGTTCCCGGCGTGTCGACGGATTTGCCCGACACGGTCACAGTGCTGC
>WRFF01000078.1 GCA_009778945.1 Clostridiales bacterium
CCGAGCCACATCAGGAAGGCGGTGCCGGCCGTCAGGCACAGGATGATCATGATTTTTGTGAAGACGCTGTTGTCCGTGATCGCATTCCGGAAGAATCCGAAGGTGAAACCGACCGCCTGCAGCAGCGCGAGGGCGACTGTCAGATAACGCGTGATCTGCGTCATCTTTTTGCGGCCTTCCATACCTTCTTTCGCGAGCTGCTCGAGGTACGGAATTGCGATTGTCAGCAGGTTGATAATGATGGACGCGGTAACATACGGTGTGATCGAAAGCGCGAAGATAGTGAAATTCTTGAATGCGCCGCCTGAGAACAGGTTGAACAAATCGAACAGCCCCTGACCGGAGAACGCCTGGCTCAACACCGTCCGGTCGATGCCCGGCACCGGGATGCTCGCCCCAAGCCGGAAAATCACGAGCATCAGCAGCGTGAAGAGGATCTTGCGCCGGATATCGGGGATTCTCCACGCTTTGCCCAGCGTTTCAAACATATTCATATTAAATCACCTCGGTTTTGCCGCCGGCTTTTTCGATTGCTTCCTGCGCGGCTTTGCTGAATTTGTTGGCTTTTACCGTCAGATTTTTCTCAAGCATGCCGTCTCCGAGGATCTTCAGGCCATGCGGCGCTTTTTTCACAAGGCCCTTTTCCTGAAGCAATTCGAGCGTGACGTCCGTTCCGGCATCAAAGGCGTTCAGATCGCCGACATTGACAATCGCCATTTCCTTGCGCCAGATATTCGTAAAGCCGCGTTTCGGGATGCGCCGGTAGAGCGGCATCTGCCCGCCTTCAAATCCCAGCCGTGTGCTGCCGCCGCTGCGGGAATTCTGCCCGTTCATACCGCGTCCGGCAGTCTTCCCCTGGCCGGTCGCCGTGCCGCGCCCTTTGCGTTTCGGCGCCTTGGTCGAACCTGCGGGCGCCTTCAGTTCATGCAGTTTCATGGTTTGTGTTATCCTTTCCGCTATCGAAGCCCCGGCAGTCCCCGGTACTTCCAAACGCCGGGTTATGCACCCGACTCGCTCCTGCCTTATGAAGCCTTATGCTTCCGCTGAGGATTCCCAAAATCTATGATTTTGTGGAATCTACCGCCACGGTTACGAGATGCCGCACTTTGTTTACGGCGCCGCGCGTCGCGGGCATATCCTCAAGCTCCACGGTCTGATGCATTTTGCGCAGGCCGAGCGCCTGTACCGCCTTCCTTTGGGAAGGCGTCGCGCCGATGGGGCTTTTGGTCAATGTGATCCTGATCGTTGCCATAATATTCTCCTGTTATATCCCGCCGCGCCTTATTTGAGGATTTCCTCATGGGTCTTGCCGCGCAGGCGGCTCACCTGCTCGATTGTTTTCAAACCTTTCAGTCCCTCAATCGTTGCGCAGGCCATATTTCCCGCGTTATTGGAGCCGATGGATTTCGCGCGGACGTCTTTGACGCCGGCAAGTTCCAGCACCGTGCGCACGGAAGACCCTGCGATGACGCCCGTCCCCTGCACGCCCGGCATCAACAGTACGCGGCCCGCGCCGAAGATGCCCAGATTGCGGTGGGGGATCGTTGTCCCAACCATCGGAACAAAGATCAATTTCTTCTTTGCGTCCTCGATCGCCTTGCGCACCGCCTCGGGGATCTCGCGCGCCTTGCCGAGGCCGACGCCCACATGGCCTTCTTTGTCGCCCACAACCACCGTCACGGAGAAACGCATATTGCGTCCGCCCTTGACGGTCTTGGCAACCCTTCTGATATTGACGATGGATTCCTGTAATTCCAATTTAGACGCATCGATTGTCTTTTCCTGCATCGCTTTCTCCTCCGTTAAAACTTCAGTCCGGCGCTGCGTGCGCCGTCGGCCAGTTCTTTGACCCTTCCGTGATACAGAAATCCGCCGCGGTCGAACGATACCTCGCCGACGCCGTTTTCGATCGCGTGTTTCGCGACGGCTTCGCCGACGAGTTTCGCCGCATCCTTGTTGCCGCCGTAGGCAGCCTGCGCCTTGATTTCCTTGTCAAGCGAAGACGCGCTGGCAAGCGTTTTGCCCGTCGTATCGTCAATCACCTGCGCGGAAATATTTTTCAGGCTGCGGAATACGCAAAGCCTGGGGCGTTCCGGCGTTCCTGAAAGGATCTTCCGGACGCGCCGATGCCGCGCAAGCCGCATTTCTTTTTTGCTCTGTTTCGCCATAGTCTCAGATACTCCTTCCCTATTTCGCCCCGGTCTTGCCTTCTTTGCGGCGAACCTTTTCGCCCGCGTAGCGCACGCCTTTTCCCTTATAGGGCTCCGGCGGCCGCCAAGCGCGGATGATGGCTGCGTAATTCCCGACCTGCGCTTTGTTGACCCCCTTTACAAGGATCTCCGTTGCGCTCGGAGTCTCGGTTGTGAGCCCCTCGGGATCCGGCAATTCGATCGGATGCGAATAGCCGAGGTTCAACACAAGTTTGTCGCCCTGCTTGTCCGCTTTATATCCGACGCCGACGATTTCCAATTTGCGCGTATACCCTTCCGACACACCTACGACCATATTGTTAATAAGTGTGCGGCAAAGGCCGTGCAGGGAACGGCTTTCCTTCTGGTCATCGCCGCGCGTCACCGAGATGACGCCGTCTTTGATCTCCACGCCGATCTTCTGCGAAATCCGTTCGCAGAGTTCCCCTTTAGGGCCTTTGACAGTCACGAGGCCGTCTTCCGCGACCGCAACTTCCACACCGGCAGGGATCGTGATGGGGAGTCTACCTATTCTTGACATTGCTTTCTCCTTTCCTTCCCTTACCAGACGTAGCAGATCACTTCGCCGCCGACGCCGATGCGCCGCGCTTCCTTGTCGCTGATGACGCCTCTTGAAGTAGAAATAATCGCGATGCCGAGGCCGCCGAGGACTTTCGGCACATCCTGCGCCTGCACATGCACGCGCAGGCCGGGCTTGCTGATTTTGCGCAAACCGCTGATGACCCGCTCCTTGCCCGGCGCGTATTTCATCTGAATGGTGATGACGCCCTGTACGCCGTCATCGTTGATTTGAAAATCCTCGATATAGCCTTCCTCTTTCAGGATGGAGGCGATGGATTTTTTCATTTTGGACACGGGCACGTCGACGGTCTTGTGGCCGGCGATATTCGCGTTCCGGATACGGGTGAGCATATCCGCTACGGGATCGGTCATAGTCATGAGGTACCTCCTTCTCCTTACCAGCTGGCCTTTTTCACGCCGGGGATCTCGCCCTTATACGCGAGTTCCCGGAAGCAAATCCGGCAGATTCCGTACTTCTTCAGCACGGAATGCGGACGCCCGCAGATACGGCAGCGCGTATAAGCGCGTGTTTTAAACTTCGGTTTCCGCTGCTGTTTGATCTTGAGTGATGTTTTTGCCATAGTCTTTCATTCCCTCCGTTATTTCTCAAACGGCATTCCGAGAAGCCGGAGCAATTCCGCCGCTTCCTCGTCCGTTTTGGCTGTCGTCGTGAAGATGATGTTCATCCCCTTGATCATGTCCACTTTGTCGTAGACGATTTCCGGGAAGATCGACTGTTCTTTCAGCCCCATGCTATAGTTTCCGCGCCCGTCAAAGGAATTCTTCGATACGCCCCGAAAGTCGCGCACGCGAGGCAGGACAATATTGAAAAATTTGTCCGCGAACACGTACATATTTTCGCCGCGAAGCGTGACCTTCGTGCCGACGCTCATACCGGCGCGGACTTTGAAGTTCGCGACCGATTTGCGCGCTTTTGTCACTACGGGCCGCTGACCGCTGATAAGCGCCAGTTCCTCGACCGCCGTCTCCATAATTTTTGCGTTATCCTTCGCCTCTCCGAGTCCCATATTGATGGTGATCTTTTCGAGTTTCGGCACCTGCATCGGATTGTCGTAACCGAACTTCTCCTTCATGGCGCCAAAGACGTCGTCTTTGTATGTTTCTTTCAGTCTCGCTGTCATGATCTCCTCCTTTAGTCGATCGTCTCGCCGGACTTCTTCGTATAACGAACTTTTTCACCGTTTTCGACACGATGTCCGAGGCGGCTGCCCGCTTTCGCGTTTGCATCCCAGTACATTACGTTCGACACATGGATGGGGCCCTCGACATGCTTGATATCGGATCGCTCCTTGCGCGTCTGCTTTTGATGCTTCGTCTGGACGTTGACGCCTTCCACCACCACGCGGTTTGTCTTTGTGAGCACCCGAAGCACCTTGCCCCTTTTGCCCTTGTCCTTGCCCGTGATCACGACCACGGTATCGTCTTTCTTGATATGCATGGGCACCTCCTAAAGCACTTCCGGCGCGAGCGATACGATCTTCATAAAGCTCTTTTCACGGAGCTCGCGAGCCACAGGCCCGAAGATGCGTGTGCCAACCGGCGTTTTGTCGTCTTTTATAATGACCGCCGCGTTCTGGTCAAATTTCACATAAGAGCCATCGCTCCTGCGTGCGCCCGTTTTGGTGCGGACAACCACCGCTTTCACCACATCGCTCTTCTTGACGGTGCCGCCGGGCGTCGCTTCTTTCACGGCGCACACGACGATATCGCCGATATTCGCATATTTTCGGCTCGTTCCGCCGAGAATCCGGATGACCAGGAGTTCTTTGGCGCCGGAATTGTCGGCAACCCGCAGCCGGGTTTCATTCTGAATCATGACCGTTCCTCCTTACTTCGCCTTCTCGACGATCTCGACAAGGCGCCAGCGCTTGTCTTTGGACAGCGGCCGGGTTTCCATGATCCGGACCTTGTCCCCGATACGGCACTGATTTTCCTCATCATGCGCTTTAAATTTCGTCGTGCGTTTGACCGCCTTCCCGTAGAGAGAATGCCGGACGAAATCCTCCACGGATACGGTGATCGTCTTTTCCATCTTGTCACTGACGACGACCCCGACCCGCGTCTTCCTTCTGTTTCTGTCTTCCGCTTGTTTATTCATCGCGCGCCTCCTTTCCGTTTCAACCGATCGCTTGTTCCTGCTGCGCGATCTCCTTCTCACGGATCGCCGTTTTGATCCGCGCGATATCCCGCTTCACGTCTTTCATGCGCATCGGGTTTTCAAGCTGCCCGGTCACATGCTGGAAACGGAGATTGAATAATTCATTTTTGTTCTTCAATAGCTCTTCCTGAAGCTCTTTCTGATTCATTTCATGAATACTGCTCATCTTCATTTCGCCTCACCTCCCAAAGCCTCTTCGCCTTTCACGGCAAAACGCGTCTTGATGGGGAGTTTGTGGGCCGCAAGCCGCATCGCTTCCTTTGCCGCCGCATAGGAAACTCCCTCGATCTCAAACATCACGCGCCCGGGTTTGACCACCGCCACCCAGTATTCGGGCGCGCCTTTACCGGAACCCATGCGGACTTCCGCGGGTTTCTTCGTTACGGGCTTGTGCGGAAAGATCTTGATGAAGACTTTGCCGCCCCTGCGAATCGAACGCGTCATCGCGATACGAGCCGCCTCGATCTGGTTGGATTTAATCCAGCCGCACTCTTCGGCGATCAGGCCATACGTCCCGTAGGTGATCGTATTGCCCCGTGTGGCGACGCCTGTCATGCGTCCTCTGTGGACGCGACGTCTCTTGACTCTCTTTGGCATCAACATGATACTGTTCTCCTTAATGATTACGCGGTCTACTCTTCCGCGGTGGTTTCCGCTTGGGATGTGACGCTGTCTTGCGACAGCGCAGCTGTAGTTTCCTGCACGATTTCTTCGGTCACTGCCTCAGGCATAACTTCCTTTACAGGGGCTTCTTTCTTCGGAGCCGCTTCTTTCTTCGGCGTCACGCGTTTCCTCGGATTGACCGCGCGCACGGGTTCGGGCGCTCCGTCCCGACCGCCGCGGCCGCCGCCGCCTTCGCGGCGATCACGGCGCGGCCTGTCTCCGCCGCCGTCCCGGTCCCTGCGTTCGCCGCGATCACCACGGTCGCTGCGCTCACCGCGTCCGCGTCCGCGGCCCTCGCCGCGCTGGCCCTTCTCGAAGCGATCTTCCGGGATTGGGCTCATCAGCCCCTTCTCCAGGCGTTCCCCGAGGTTGATCCAGACTTTGACGCCGATCTTTCCGTACTGCGTGTCCGCCTCCGCAAACCCGTAGGCGATATTCGCGCGGAGTGTGTGAAGCGGAACGTTGCCCTCGCTGTATTTCTCGCTGCGCGCGATCTCGGCGCCGCCGAGACGGCCCGCAACGCAGACCTTCATGCCTTTCGCGCCGGCGCGCATCGTGCGGCCGATCGCCTGTTTCATCGCGCGGCGGAAACTCACGCGTTTTTCGAGCGCCTGCGCGATGCTCTCCGCTGTGAGCTGCGCGTCCATCTCGGCGCGCTTCACTTCGATGATATTGAGCCGGACTTTTTTCTTCGTCATCTTTTCAAGCGCCGCGCGTATGCTGTCCACACCGTCACCGCTGCGCCCGATGATGATACCGGGCTTGTCCGTCATCACGCTGACCTTGATCTGATTGTCCGCTTTGCGCTCAATGACAGTCTTGGAGATGCCGGCCGCGTAGAGCTTGTGCTTGATGAAATCGCGGATCTGATTGTCTTCGATCAAATAATTCGCGAAATCCTTCTTGTCGGCATACCATTTGGAATCCCAGTCGCTGATGATTCCGACTCTGAGCCCGTGCGGGCTGACTTTCTGACCCATGCGAATCCTCCTATTCCTTTTCCCTGAGCGTCACGCCGACGTGGCTGCTTCTTTTCAATATCTCGAAAGCCCGTCCTTGCGAACCGGCTCTCCACCGCTTCATTGTCGGGCCCTTGTGGGCGTAGACTTCCGCGACGTACAGGTTGTCCGGATTCATCTGATGGTTTTCTTCCGCGTTGGCCGCCGCCGATTTGACGACCTTCTCCACGATCTCCGCGCCTTTTCCGGGCGTGAACTTCAGGATATTCAGCGCCTCCTGCAGGTCTTTGCCGCGAACCAGGCGCACGACCGGCTGCAGCTTGATCGGGGATATTCGCACATATTTGGCAATCGCTCTTGCTTCCATAATTTTGTTCTATCTCCCTTCCTATTCCGCTTTGGGCGTGACGTCGCTTCGCTCCGCGGCGGCTTCCGCCGGGGCCGCAGGCGCTTCGGCCGGGCCGCCGTCTGTCGCTTCGCCTGTCGTACTGGTCACCGCGTTGAAATCGAGCTTCGCCGCCGCGCCGCCGGTTTTCCTCACTTTCGCGCTCTTGTCGGAACCGTGCCCGCGATACGTGCGCGTCGGAGCGAATTCGCCGAGCCGGTGCCCGACCATATCCTCCGTCACGTAGACCGGCACATGCCGCCTGCCATCGTGTACCGCAATCGTGTGCCCGACAAAATCCGGAAAGATCGTGGACGCCCGGGACCAGGTGCGGAGGATCCGTTTCTGGTTTTTCTCGTTGAGCGCCTGTATCTGCGCCAGCAGCTTCTGCTCAACAAAGGGGCCTTTTTTCAAGGATCTGCTCATTCTGTATCGTTCCTCCCGTTCCTATCTCTGACCGCGCCGCTTCACAATAAATTTATTTGACGGCTTGTTCTTTTTCCGTGTCTTATAACCGAGCGCCGGTTTGCCCCAGGGGGTGACCGGACCGGTGCGGCCGATGCCGGCTTTGCCTTCGCCGCCGCCGTGCGGATGGTCGTTCGGATTCATGACCGAGCCGCGCACTGTCGGACGGATGCCCATATGACGCTTGCGGCCGGCTTTGCCGATCTTGATATTTCCATGGTCGTTATTGCCGACTTCACCGATCGTCGCACGGCATTCCATGCGCACCATACGCACTTCGCCGGACGGCAGCTTCACCTGCGCGTAGTTGCCTTCTTTAGCCATGAGCTGCGCGGTCGCGCCCGCACTGCGCGCCAACTGCGCGCCTTTGCCGGGTTTGAGTTCCACATTGTGGATAATCGTGCCGAGCGGGATATTTGCGAGCGGCAGCGTGTTGCCGGGGACGATGTCCGCAGTCGGGCCGGAGAGTACCGTATCGCCGACCTTCAGCTTCTGCGGCGCGATGATGTAGCGTTTCTCGCCGTCCGCGTAAAAGATCAGCGCGATATTGGCGCTGCGACCGGGATCGTATTCGATCGCCTTGACTTTGCCGGGGATACC
>WRFF01000079.1 GCA_009778945.1 Clostridiales bacterium
AATTCATGAAAATTCTGGGTTCCAAATTGTTGAAAAATCTCTATTCCAATTTCGTGAAAATTCTCCCTTCCGAATTCATGAAAAAAGTGCTTGCTTTTTGCAATAGTGGGGCGTACCTGAAACAGGGAGGACGTAAAAGACCCCTTTCCTCCTTGGTCTCTCGCGCGGCTTCTGTTTTTATCACAAATTGAGGAATTGCACAAAAAAATACCAACAAAGAGGATGAAAAAATGCGATTGACATACGGAACGCCGTAAAGGTACACTGAAATGGTGAAAAAATGATGGATTCGGCAGAATCGATCAGGTAATGAACATTTGAACTTTTAATAAGACAGGAAGGCGGTGAGTATTTTGACAACAACAGCGGAACTCTTAGCGGAAAGGACCGAGATACGGAACGATCTGTTCGCGGGGAAACGTCCGAAACGCGTACTGGTAGTCTCATCCTTTACGCTGGAGGCGGCCTGCGGGCTTGCGGGCATAAACCTGCTCGACGCGCACTATGACATTTCCCTTCAGGATAAGGCGTTTGAGAAAGTCTGCGAGACTTTCTACTCCGACACAATGCCTGCGGGCAATCTTCGCTATCCGCCTACCTATCAGCTGCTTGGGGCGAAGAACTGGATCCTCGCGTCGAACGGCGTCGTCCAGCACCCCGAGATCGAGACGATGTACGCGGACGACTATGACAAACTCATCGAAAATCCGTACGATACGATCATAGAGACTTTTCTGCCGCGCGTCTGCGCGGCGCTCGACACCGACCCGATAAACCGCGGGCTTATTTTCACACAGGCCTATGAGTCATTCGTGAGGGAAACCGCCGCCTATTTCGGTCTTGTCGCAAAATTCACCGAGAAATACGGATATGCGGCGGGCACGATCACTTCGTCCATGACGGAGGCGCCGTTTGATTTCATTGCGGACCAGCTGCGGGGCTTCAAGGGCATCCTTATGGACTGCCGCAGGATCCCCGACAAGGTGGAAGCCGCCGCGAAAGCCGTGACGCCGCTTATGATCAAACTGGCGATCCCTTTGCACCCGTATCCGGGAATGCAGGGCTTCATTCCGCTGCATCTGGCGCCGTATATGAACCCGCAGCAGTTTGAGCGCTTGTGGTGGCCGACCTTTGAGGAGACGGTCGTTGCGATGGACAAAGCCGGCGTGGGCGCCACCATCTTTGCGGAGAACGACTGGACGCGATTCCTCGATTTCCTGACGCGGCTTCCGAAATCGACGGTGGTGTGGGCCGAGGACGGCGACATGCAGAAATATACGGATACGTTCGGCAAAGATCACATTTTTGGCGGATTCTTCGATCCGACGATCACGCTCTCCAAGAGCAAGGAAGAATGCATAGACGAAGTCAAAAAAATGTGCGATATCTGCATGAAGAGCGACCATTTCTATTTCACCTTCAACAAAGGCTGCATGGATATCAACAGCGTCAATGTCGGAAAACTTCAGGCGGTTTTGGAATGGGTACGCGACAACGCGCATTATTGATTATCGATAAATAATAGACATAGGAGGATAGAGAACATGATTGATACGGCGGTATTGAAACAAACCCTCGGGGATCTCGACGAGGCAGGCGTGAACGGGCTGTTGGAGCAGTTCTTGGCGGGGGGTCCCACGGCGGAAGAAACCCAGTCGGTCGTCGAAGCGTGCCAGCAGGGCATGGAGATCGTTGGTGATAATTTCGAAGCGGGAACCTATTTTGTGGGCGACCTGATGTACGCGGCGCAGATCCTGACGGATGCGCTCGAAAAACTCAAACCCCTGATGGCGGCGGACTCCGGATCGAGGACCGTCGGCACGCTGGTGCTCGGCACCGTAGAGGGCGACATCCATGATATCGGCAAAAATATCTACAAGGCGCTGTCCGAGGCAGCCGGCTTCACGGTTATCGATATCGGCATCGACCAGAAACCGGAAGCGTTCGTTGAGGCCGCAAAAGCCAACAACGCGGATATCGTCGGCCTTTCGGGCGTGCTGACGCTGTCGATCGCGTCCATGAAGAATACGATCGAAGCGCTGAAGGCGGCGGGCTTGCGCGACAAGGTAAAGGTCATGATCGGCGGCAACGCGGTCAGCGAAGAAGCCTGTGCGTTTGTCGGCGCCGATTACTGGAGCAAGAACGCGGCGACAAGCGTGAAAAAAGGCATGGAGTATGTGGCGTAGGAGGTGTTAACCATGGCGGACAGCAAATATTTGCAGAGTTTTGAGGAATACGCGGAGAAGCATGAGGACATGATTTCTCCGGCTTGGAAGGATCAGTTCAAAACGATCAAGGAAGATCAGGAAATGGGCGTTTACACCTTCATCATGCAGTATATCTTCATGTAAGGTTTCAATCAGAAGGGAGGCTTCTTTTTACGGAGGCCTCCTTGTGGGTTTATGGACAGAGCAAATAAAAGACGGAATCCAAAGTCCGAAAAAAAATCAAATAAAAAAGAATCCAAATTCGGGCACGCGCTTCGGGAAAATTTTATCAAGATCATCCTGATCGTTGTCGCAGTGCTCGTGGTGATTGCCGTAGTCGTCGCGATCCGTTCGATCCCGCCGCCGGCGATCCGTACGTTTGCCGCCAGTGATGTAAAGCCGGCGCAGGGTGTCGGCTCAAATAACATCAACCAGTTGCAGGGTGCGATCGTGGCGAAAACCGGCGATACGATCTGGTACGCGGACAACGGAAACAACAACAACCTGTACCGGCTTGATCCCGGTAAAAAGCCGGTTTTGATCGACAACCAAGGCGCCAAATATCTGAATGCGGTCGGCAGTCAGCTCTATTATGTGCAGGACGGAGGATTGGATACGGATCAGATCATGACCCGGTCGGTAAGCGCTCCGGACAAGACACCGAGCGCCAAACTTGCGTCGATCGACGGAATCGTGTCGGATCTGCTCGTGATAGACGGCTCGGTTTATTTCGGCGCGCGGACGACGACGGACCAAACGCTCGGATTCCGGAAGCTCGACATCCAAACCGGAAAGATGAAAACACTTACGGACGATGTGGTCATGGAGGTAAATTACCAGGCAGGCTATATCTATTATATAGGGTATACAAAGACGACGGCGCTGAACATCATGCGCATCAAGCCGGACGGGAGCGATCCTACGACGATCCTATCCGCCACATCCGATATGGCGCCGGGAGGCTTTCTGGTCACGGATAAGACGATCTATGTCACAAAGATGGACATGTCCGGGAGCAGCACCGTTGACTATTCAAACAGCGTTTACACGATGGGTCTGGACGGGAAAAATCTCCAGCAATTCGGAATGCCGCAAGACGGCATCTTCAGTTTTGTTGCGGGGAATACAGTCTATTACAACAAGGATCAAGCTGTCCAAAGCACCTCGCCGGATTCGTCGGCGTCATCGGATTCGTCGGGCTCATCCCTTACGCTGGATTCGTCGGGCGCGTTGACTTCGTCGGATTCATCGGACGCGAACAGCGCGGCTCCGGTTGATTATTACAGGGAGGGGTTATATCCGGCGGCAAACCCGGAAAAGATCGCGGGTTCGCTCAATTCGGGAGATCGCATCAACTATCTGGACGGATACGTCTATTTCATGAATCAGGCGCCGCAGTTTGTGGATACCTCGGCGGCGGGCAAAGCGGCGAAATCCGCTCTCTGGCGCATACCCGATCAATTGGGCCAGGTCACTCCGGAGGTGCTGGCCCTCGGATAACGGAAGCACTCGGATTGCTTGAATTTGGAGGAGGAAGCGCTGAAGATTAGTTCAGCGCTTCTCTATGGAAAATGGTACAATATTTCTATTATGAAACAGGCAGAAGAGAGGATTTCTCCGTCCAGAAAATATTCCTATTATATGCTTCTCGGCCACGCGACGACGGATATCGCACAGGGCTCGCTCCCCGCGATTTTGCCGTTTTTGGTGCTCCAGCACCATTATTCGCTTGCGGCGGCCGGCGGGCTGCTGCTTGCCGGCAATGTGCTTTCCGCGATAACGCAGCCGCTTTTCGGCCGCATCGGCGACAAATCCGAAAAGCCTTGGTTTATGGTTGTGGGCGTGCTGCTTGCCGGAATCGGCATTGCGCTCGTCGGCTTCCTTGATTCATATGTACTGACCGCGGTTGCCTGTGTTGTGATGGGCGTCGGCGTCTCGCTTTTCCACCCGGAAGGCAGCAAGCTCGCCAATATCGTCGCGGGCGAGAGCAAGGGTGTCGGCATGAGCATTTTTTCGGTCGGCGGCAATGTCGGATTTACGGGCGGGCCGCTGCTCGCGACACTGCTGATCGGAATCTTCGGCCTCAGGGGGACGGCCTTCTATGTGGTTCCGGCAATCGTCACGACAATCCTCCTCGTCCCCAAGCTGAACGAATTTAAACAAATCGAGCTCGAACATAAAACTACAGTGAAAGAGCAGACGAAGGCCAAAGATGTCGAACCGGATAATGTCCGCGGATTTGTTTCCGTTGCGGTTGTTGTCTTTTTCCGTTCCGTTGTCATGTCGACGCTCAACATGATGATCCCGTTTTTCTGGGTGGGGGTCTTCCTGACGAGCGAGACGGTCGGAAATATCCATCTCTCTATCTTCGCCGCGGCGGGTATCGTAGCGACACTCGCCGGCGGGCGTATCGCGGAGGTTGTCGGTTTTCGCCTGCTTTACCGCGTCTGCTGTACGGCGCTCGCGCCGCTGGTTTTCCTCTTCGCGTTCGGCCATTCGCCGATTCTCGGGACAATCCTTCTCATTCTGATTTCCATGATGCTGTCCGGCGCGCAGAGCGCGCTCATGGTGACGGGGCAGGGATTTTTGCCGAACAACATGGGGACGGCGTCCGGCGTTCTTTTCGGCCTGACGGTCAGCATGGGCGGTATCGTCGCGCCGGCAATCGGGACCGTCGGCGATAATTACGGGATGGTCGCGGCGATGGCGGTCATCGCCGCAATCGGCATCGGTGCGCTCATCACGGTATGGATGATCCCGAAACATAAGGACTGGGGCAGAAAAGACAGAGCGCCCGAGGTACCGGCAGATGAGGCGGCTGGCGCGCTTGAACCCACCGAAGAAGAATAATAATTATGAAGAGGAGGTTTTATGGCACTGATTGAAAGAAACGCGCTTTCCGAAACCAAACTGTATGACGTCGTAATCATCGGCGGCGGGCCTGCGGGGCTTTCCGCCGGGATCTACGCCGCGCGTGCGGGGCTTTCCGTAATCGTGATCGAGCGCGGCGCCTTTGGCGGCAATATTTTTCAGACAGCGGAGATCGCGAATTATCCGGGCGGTATGGCGACGGAGGCCGGGGCGGATTTTGCCATGCGTCTTACGGCGCATGCGGATACCTATGAGGTCGACCGGCTTGCCGGTGAAATTACGGGAGTCCGCCTGGATGGCGCGGTGAAGGTAGCGTTGCTCGGGGATCTCAAGGTGCGGGGGCGCACGATGATCCTTGCGACAGGCAGCGTACCCCACATGCTCGGCGTCCCGGGTGAAAAAGAATTCCTGGGGGCCGGCGTTTCGTACTGCGCGGTCTGCGACGGGCCGTTTTTCCGCGGTAAAGATATCTATGTCGCCGGCGGCGGGGACAGCGCGGTTGAAGAAGCGGTCTTCCTTACGAAATTCGCGCGCAAGGTCACGATCGTTCACCGCCGCGACGCGTTTCGCGCCGCGAAGACGCTTGTGGAGCATGCCCGGAAAAACCCGAAAATCGAATTTCTCCTGGATACGGTCGTGAAGGAGATCGGAGGCACAGCTGACGGGCTGTTCACGAAACTCACGGTGGAGAATGTGAAGACCGGCGAATCCCGTGTGATCGAGGCGGAACCCGGGGATAATTTCGGCTTATTTATCTTTGCGGGCATGAAGCCGATGAGCGAACTCTTTGCGGATAAACTTGAAACGGATAAAGGGTATATCCTGACAGACGAACAGATGCGCACCAGCGTCCCGGGCGTCTTCGCGGCAGGCGATATCCGGAAGAAACAATTGAGGCAAGCGGTGACGGCGGCGGCTGACGGCGCGATTGCCGCAATCGAAGCGGAAAAATATATGGAGGTATAAATTATGGCAAAGAAGCAGGATCAATATTATGATATTTTTGTGGAGATGAGCGATTTTTCCTGTGCCGCTGCGGTGTTTCTGCGGGAAATGCTCGGTGATTTTCATCCGGAAATGCTCGGCGACGCGTTGGAAAAGATGCATAAGATCGAGCACGGCGGGGATATGGCGCGGCATGGCATGACAAAAATGCTCGCGAAGGAATTCATCACGCCGATTGAGCGCGAAGATATTATGGCGATGAGCGAAGCGATCGACACGGTTACGGATAAGATCGAAGATGCCATGCAGCGCCTTTATATGTATGATATGAAGACGGTCCGCGATGACGCGGTACTGCTTGCGGACGTCATCGTGAAATGTACGGAAGCGATGCGCGAAGCGCTGACGGAGTTCTGTAATTTCAAAAAATCCAAAATCATCGCTGACCGGCTGATCGAGATCAACCGGCTTGAAGAGGTCGGGGACCGGCTCTTTATCGACGCGGTGCGCGGCATATTTGTGGATGAGCAAATCGAAGCAAAACAGCGCCTCGCCTGGAACAGCATCTACGGTTATATGGAGGACGTTTGCGACGCCTGCGAAGATGTGGCGGATGTGATCGAAGGCGTCATCATGAAGAATACGTGATTATGGAGAGGATCCTGGTTGCGGCGACGACGAACAGGCACAAGATCACGGAAATATCCGCGATCCTGGCGCCGTTCGGCTATCGTGTGATTTCCCGTGCCGACGCGAATGTGCCGGATTTTGAAGTGGAGGAAGACGGGGAGACCTTTGAGGAGAATTCGCTGCTAAAGGCGCGCGCAATCCATGAATATCTGCAAGGGGCTTACGCCGTCATTGCGGACGACAGCGGGCTTGCTGCGGACGCGCTCTCCGGCGCGCCGGGCGTGTATTCCGCGCGCTTCGCAGACCCGGCTTCACCGGAAGACGCGGCGGACTACGCGGCGGCGGACCGGGATACGGCGCAATTGCACCGCAGCCGGCAGGACCGCGCGAACAACGCGAAACTGCTGCGCCTGCTTGCCGCGCAGAATGGCGGCGAAGGTGTGCCGGAAGCGCTGCGTACGGCGCGGTTTGTATCGGTCATCACGCTGCTCGAGGAAGGCGCCGCGGACGCATCCGCGGTACCCGCAATCTGCTGCCGCGGCGAGGTGGAGGGGCGGGTTGCGTTTGCGGAAGACGGAACGGAGGGTTTTGGCTATGACCCGCTCTTTATTCCGGATGGTTATACGATGACCTTCGGACAATTTGCTCCCGAGGAGAAGAACAGGATCAGCCATCGTTCCCGCGCGCTTCTGAAACTGCGGGAGGAACTGATGAGGTAAGGAAAATGGACGATTATTTGAAAGAACTGAAAGAATGGCTCGCACAGGGCGCGCTTGATCCCGCCGTGCGCGCGGAGCTTGAGAGCCTGAAGGCGCGCGTGGAGGCGAATCCTCAGGACGCGGATGCCCAGGGCGAACTCAGCGACCGTTTCTATCGGTTCATGGAATTCGGCACCGCGGGAATGCGCGGCGTGATGGGCGGCGGGCCGAACCGCATCAATATTCATACGGTCCGCAAGATTTCCCAGGGCTACGCGGAGTATCTGAACGAAGCCTTCGGGGAGGGCGGGACGCGCATACCGTCCGTCGCGATCGCCTACGACAACCGCCGGAATTCCGACCTCTTCGCTTTTGAATCCGCGTGCGTTTTCGTCGCGAACGGGATCGAGACGTATCTGTTCGCGCGCATTTCCGCAACGCCGCTACTCTCCTTCGCAGCGCGCGCGCTGGGGACGGACGGAGGCGTCGTCTGCACGGCGAGCCACAACAACAAGACATATAACGGGTACAAGATCTACGATAATCAGGGCTGCCAATGCATGCCAGACGACGCGGCGAAGGTCGCCGAGAGGATAGACTCCGTCG
>WRFF01000080.1 GCA_009778945.1 Clostridiales bacterium
AGGTCAGCACCGTCGGGTCGGCGGTCTTCGCGTCCGGGACGGTCAAAGGCACGGACGGCGACCAACCGGCAAACGTCCAGCCGGCATCGTGGTCTGTCGCCGTATCGCCGCTGTAGGCCGGCACCGTATCGCCGTAGTGGTAGCCGGGATAGGTCTCGTCCGAAGCGCTCCATGTGCCATGTGTGCCGGGAGCGAAGACTATGGTGTATTCGTCCTGCGTCCACTGCGCATACAGCATCAAATTATTGGCCGGCATCGTTGTGACTTGGTTTTCAGTGTACGCGGTCCCGCCCCCACCGGCTTGGGTATTCCAGCCGTCGAAAGAATAGCCTGGGTATGTAAACGTGTTGGCGTCAATCGTCAGCGGGCCGCCGAATGTATATGTGTTGGGATCGGTATAGGACGTGCCCCCGCCGGTCAGCGTTCCGCCGTTGCCGAAATAATACACCTTCAGGTTGTCAACTTCTCTCCACTGCGCCACATAGGTCGCATCGCCTGTTACGGTTGCGGAAACGCTGGGATCCCACCCGGCAAATAAATATCCGGGGGTATGGTTAGATGGGTCGTTCGGGTCGCTGCTACTCAGGTTGCCGTTGTCATTAAAGGCAGGAGTGGGACTGCCAGGCGCTAAGCTGTCATAGGTCTCGTCCGAAGCGCTCCATGTGCCTTGCGTGCCGGGATCGTAAATGACCGTGCTTTCCTTTGCCCACTGTGCAACATAGATCGCATTGCCGGTTACGGTCGGCGAGGGAACAGGCGACCATCCTATAAATGTCCAACCGGCATCGCCGGTTATATCACTTGGATCTGGTGCGGGAGTAGTAGCTCCTGCGTCTAAACCGAGGTATGAATAATAATTAAACGTGCCATGGTCTCCTTGCAGGTAAACTACAGAATAACTTGTAGCGCCGCCCCCGCCAAAACCTTCGATTGAGCCGCCATGGATGTATATGGTAATACTAAGATTTGGAAAAACTATTGTCGTATAACCAGTACCCGGATCCGCTACCTGAACGGTTTCTTCATAGGGGGAGTTTGGATCACCGGGTACAGTTACTGTTGCGGTGAATCTTACATTATTGCCCGTACCGCTTTCAACAACCTTGTAAGTTATGCCGCCAATGGTAACTGTAACGGTATCATTTTTATTTCCATGACCGGTGCTGTTTGAATAATCAGGGCCGACTGTAATGGGCTGCCATAATGCGGCAAACGTCATGCTGCGTGTAACAGGGGTGCTCAAGTCTGTGACAGGGTTCCATGCGACAAATTCATAACCGGGCTTTGCCGCGGGAGTCGGGAAAGAGCCGCCAAGCGCATCTCCAAGAGGCGTGCCGTCATCAATATTTGATATTATAATATCAGGGTCTGCAGAGCCGATTCCCGTCAGCAATGTTATCGTCCACGTGGGCCCGCCTGCGCCAAGCAGCCCAGCCGTAGCCATAATGCCTACACCTGCCTGCGTTTTGCCTGTTCCGCCTGTCATAAGACCATCGTGTACTGAATTGGGGGTATCATAGGAATAGGTGAATGTCACGTCTTCGTTCACTGCCCCGTATGTACTCGGGTCATTGTCCCAACTGCCGGAGTCCTGGGAATAACCCTCGTCAGGCGTCATGTCCTCGGGTATGGCTGCCAATATCCCGCCGGCCGCGACGGCCTCGGTCTCCACGGTTTTGTCATCCGCGGCGCTGTCAGCCCACGTGCCGTTCACTATTTTGTAAGTCACTGTAAAGTCCGAAGGGGCCGGATCGGAATCTCCCGGCGCAACCTGGCTTGCGCCACCGTCGCCGATTTCTCCGCTTGCGCTGCTGATGCCCGGATTGCCTCCGGCGCCCTGGGCCAGCGAAATCATTCCTGTTTCATCCCCGGTATTCGAAGAGACAAAATCGGAATCCCCCTGTACGCCTTGGCCTGTGCCATCGCCGCCGATTGCATCGCTGCCGCCGGCGCCTTGGGCAGGCGGGGCCGTTTCTGTTCCGTCTCCGGGATTTGGAGAGCCCGAACCGGAATCCCCCTGTACACCTTGGCCTGTGTCATCGCCGCCGATTGCATCGCCTCCGGCGCCCTGAGGGGGCAAAGCCGTTTCTGTCCCGCCTACGACAGCGGAATCCCCGGGATTGCCGCTCGCACTGACGGGAATGCCGCCGGCGCCGTCTGTCGCAAATGCCGCAGAAGAAAACCCCTGCAGCATCGTTACGGCCAGCACCAACGTCAACGCGGCGCTTATTGCGCCTTTAACAAATCTGGTCCTCTTATTCATAACATTCTCCCTTTGACTGCGGCGTCTCCATCCTGCCCAATCAATGTGAACCTAATGTTCACATCACCTCTCCTTACGTTTAACTAACATTAACTAACGTTAATGTTATAGTAGTCAAGGACAACTTATCACCCGGTCATATTGTTGTATGCAATACATTTGTTATGCATTGTCGAGCAATGTAGTCAAGATTTGTATGAAGCTGATATTGCAGTGTAAAAGGGGTGGCAACAGCCAAATATTTTCACAAAATTTACTATGCCGGACGACAAAGATGTATAATAATTTTTGAGGAAGTATGTATGAACCTGCATAAGGACATCAAATGAGAGAGGGTTCTTTTCTATGAGAGCTGTCGGCAAGTATTTTTTGCGATGGGTTCCGGCGTCTTTTGGGAAGCTTTGGCGCACCAGGGATGAGCTCGGGGTTTCGCAGATTCGCCTGCGTTATCTTACATACATGCTTCCGCTGGTCATTCTTCTTATCCTGCACGATTTGCGCAGCACATACTTCACAACATCCGACACTTTTTTGAAATCCGATATGGTGACTTTGGATTACGCGACTTTTGCCATAGGGGCGATTGTTGTCCTTTTGTTTATCATGAAAAAGATCATAGACGGAATGCGGGGTATGACTGCCGTACTTGTGGCCGGTTTCGTGCTCTGGCTATTGCTGCCGCAAGGCGATATGAAAAACATTTCCATGCTTGTTTTCAATTTCGGCATCGGCGCCTGCACGATTTACGCCGTTTACACGCATGTTTTCATCCTGAAAAACGCGGAAAGACTGTTTTCCATGTGCATCGTGGCGCTTGTTTACGGCCTGTTTCTCTTTTTGTATCATAACGGGATCGGCGGCCCGGCTTTATCCTATGTGGTTCCGGGTGTGTTGGTTGCGGCGCTTGTGCTGTGCGTATTTTTCTTTAAAACGGAGGCGTTTCCCGACAATTCCCCGCCGGCTTCCGTCACCCCGCCCGTGAGCATCTATATTGTGTTGATCTATCCGTTTGCGTTTTTTATCATGGATGTTTTCGGCGAGGCTCTCGTAGGCCAAAGTGTGGCGGGAAATATTGCGCTGCGTGGGATCGGGACTATGGCCGCCGTTTTGCTGGCTATCATCCTCCAATTCGGATTCAGACGCAACGCCTGGTTTATGCTGAACTTGTTTTTGATATTTACGGCGGCCGGCATTTTCCTGTTGTTCCTGCCGGTCAACGAGCCGCAGTACGCCGCCATGGGCAGTTTTTTGTTCGGGATCGGCGACGGCATCGGGTATATCATGATCTTTTATGTCATCGGGATTATAAAGAAATACCGAAATGACAAGTTTTTTTGGCGGATCACCCTGTCCACGATAGGCGCGATCTTTTTGTCTGTTTTGACGGAGACGATTCTGGAACAGACCGACCCGCAGATGGTGGCGGCGACGGCTGTGATTTTTGCAATCGCTTTTTTGTTCGCGTTCCAATTGCTTTCCCCCGTTATACAGCGCAACCTTTTTGCCACCGATTGGATCGATGATTTGAGCAAGCCCGATATCAGCTATACGATGAAAACAGTCGAATGCGCCGACAGGCTTGGGAATCTCGGCCTCTCTCCCCGCGAAAAAGAGGTCACCGTTCAGTTGCTGCACGGCCTGAGTATGCGGCAAATTGCCGGCGCCCTCGGCGTGAAGGAATCCACCGTGAAGGGCTATTGCAAGACACTGTACAAAAAACTCGGAATAAACAGCCGGGTGGAGTTATTTGTCCGTTTTGGCGTAACCGCCAGCAACACGCCGAAAGAAAAATAGCCGGCCATTCGCAAAATACAATTTTTTGTGTCATTTATTATAGGCGTTATGGGCGTTCCCCCCAAAGAGGGGGATTGCCGTTTGAAAAGGAGTACGGAAAAATGAGGATATAAAAGAGGAGAGAGACAATTGTATGGAGAAGTTTAAGATCCCTGTCGTGCCGCGCACGACAAACAAGTGTATCCGATTTCCGAATATGCTGATCGAGGATGTCGAGCTGATGATCAAGGGGAAGGACAGCACTTTTACTGCCTTTGTCGTCGAAGCCGTTCGGATAGCGGTTGCAAATCTGAAAGAACAGGAACGGAGTACGGGGACTTAATTATTCGGAAAGATGGTGCTGCGCCCGCCGTGCAGTACGTCCAGAAGAACGTGCGGACGCCGCCCGTTCACAAGTAGCAGCGGAATCGAGTACGCGCCGACTTCTTCGGCGGCCGCGATCTTGCTTTCCATCCCGCCGGTGCCGAAACAGCTGGCGCCATCGGTCGAAATTTGTCGCCGCAGCGCTTCGATATCGTCTACTTCCTCAATCAGCGCCGCGTTTGCGTTTTCCTTCGGCGAACAATCGTATACGCCGTCCACATCGCTCATAAGGATCAGAAGGTCAGCGTTCCACAGATTCGCAGTCAGCGCGGCTAAGTGGTCATTGTCACCGAAGCTGAGTTCGCGCGTACTGACGCTGTCGTTTTCGTTGATGATCGGGACCACACCCTCGTCCAGCAGCGTGAAGAGCGTATTGCGGATATTCAGCCGGTTGGTCTCATCCGCAAAATTTTCCGCCGTCAGCAGGAGCTGTCCGACCACATGCCCGGACTCCGCGAAATTTTCGCGGTACGCCATCATCAATTCGACCTGACCGACCGCGCAAAGCGCCTGTTTGTAGGTGATATCGCCTCTACGGCTGAGCCGGCCCGTCGCACCCGCGCCGGCCGCGCCCGCGCCCGAAGACACGAGGATGACCTGCCGCCCGTCCGCCATGAGCGCCAGCGTCTGACGCGCGATCTCGGCAATCTGCGCGCGGTCAAGATGCCCGTCCGCATTTGCAAGCACATTGCTGCCGATCTTGACGACGAGTTTTCGGCTGTCTTTCAATATTTCCGCCGCGCGGCCCACCGCCGTCCCTCCGCCTTTTCGTTTCTTGCCGTTCCTGTCACTCATACTTTCAGCTCCGCCCCTTTTCGCGCTTCGTCGAGACGGCGCGTGATCGGATGGATCTTCTTCCGCACGAACGCCGCCACCTGATCCGCGCTGCGCCCGACATAGAGCGCGGGATCCGTAAGCCCGCGGATCTCCTTTTCACTCAGGCCGAACGCCATATCCGCCGCGATGCGCTCCAAAAGATCGTTGGGCCTGCCATACTGCTTCACCTCCGCCGCCGCCGCGAGCGAATGCTTGCGAAGGGCTTCGTGCAGTTTCTGCCGGTCCCCGCCTTTTTTTACAGCCTCCATCAGGATGTTCTCCGTTGCCATGAAAGGAAGTTCCTCTTCCACATGCGCTCGGATCACCTGCTCGTTTACGACAAGCCCGCCCGCAATATTGCGCAGGATATCCGTGATTGCGTCCGCCGCGAGAAAGGCTTCGGGAATCACGATGCGGCGGCAGGCCGAATCGTCTAGGGTACGCTCGAACCATTGCGCCGCTTCCGTCGCCGCGCAGACGGCCGGCAGCCCGATGAGATAGCGGGAAAGCGAGCAGACGCGTTCGCTGCGCATCGGATTGCGTTTGTACGGCATCGCCGAAGAACCGATCTGCTGACGCTCAAACGGTTCTTCGATCTCCTTCAGGCTCTGGAGCAGGCGGATATCTGTGGCCATCTTGCTCGCGGATTGCGCGAGCCCCGAAAGCGCGGAAAGGACGGAAAAATCCAATTTGCGCGTATAGGTCTGTCCGGAGAGGCCAATCACCGCATCTCGCGAAAGCCCGAGTTTTTCAGCGACCAAAGCCTCGAGGCGATCGACCTTCGCGCCGTCTTCTTCGAAGAGCTCCATGAAGCTCGCTTGCGTGCCGGTCGTCCCCTTGACGCCAAGCAGCGGCAGGTTCTTCTCAAGCGCCGTGATCGCCGTATAATCCAAATAGAAATCCTGAAGCCAAAGCGAGGCCCGCTTTCCGACCGTCACAAGCTGCGCCGGCTGGAAATGCGTAAACCCGAGCGTCGGTATCCGGCGCGTCCCCATTGCAAATTCCGACAGCGCAAGCAAAAGATACGCAAGCTTCCCGCGAACCAAAGCGAGCGCCTCGCGCATCACAAGGATGTCCGTATTGTCGCCGACATAAGCGCTCGTCGCGCCGAGATGGATGATCCCCGCGGCCGACTTCGCCTGCAGGCCGTACGCATAGACATGCGCCATGACGTCGTGGCGCACTTCCCGTTCGCGTTTTTCCGCGGCCTCGAAATTGATCTCCCGCTCGTATTTTTTCAGTTCCGCAATTTGCTTCTTTGTGATCGGGAGGCCGAGTTCGCGTTCCGCTTCGGCCAGCGCGACCCAGAGCCTGCGCCAGGTCTCGAATTTTTTTTGCGGTGAGAACAGGCGCCGCATTTCCACGCTCGCGTACCGCTCCGTCAAAGGATTTACATATTCGTCGTATTTGCCCATTATTCTTTACCCATTATTCTTTTTCCTGCAGCTTCCTGCAGCCGATAGGCTTTCACAAGCGATCCGGCCGGCAGCGGCGGGCTGTTTTCCGGGATCTCGCACAGAAGGTCGCAGTGCAGCAGGGAGCTGATATCGCCGCCGCCCTGCCCCTCGTTTTCAACAAACCAGGCTTTGCCGTCCTCGATCTCAAGATAGCCGCGTACGAGGCGAAGCCTGGGATTGTCCTTTTTCATCTCCTTGCGCAGATAGACTTCACAGGTTTCCGGCTCGAAATCCGTCCGCCCGGACAATTTGCGCAGGAACGGCAGGCCGAGCCGCAGAAGCCCGAGCACAGCCGCGCCCGGATTGCCCGAAAGCGCGAGGACCGGTTTGCCGCCGATCGTATAAGCGAGAATCGAACCGCCCGGCTTCATGCGTATCTTCCAGAACAGGATCTCCGCGCCCGCATGCTCCGCAGCCCGAAGCGCATAATCATAATCGCCGACCGAAGCGCCGCCTGTCGTGATGACCAGTTCCGATTCCGCCGCCGCTTCACGGACGCGCGCGGCAATCAGCGCTTCGTCGTCGGCTACGATGCCGCCGTCCCGAAAATCCGCGCCCGCGCCTTCAAGAAAACCGCGCAGCGTCATCATGCTGCTGTTGTAGATCATGCCCGGGGGCAGAGGTATGCCGGGTTCTACGAGTTCCGTACCGGTGTTTACAACCGTAACGACCGGACGGCAGTATACCAGGACACGGCCCAGCCCCTGCGACGCGATAAGCCCCATGAGCGCCGGCGAGACCACCGAACCGCGCGCCGCAAGCAATTCGCCCGCCGGAACGTCTTCCCCCGCGCGCACGATATTGGAGTCCGGTTTTGCAGGCGCGAAAATACGCACCTCCGCCTCCGAAAATTCCGTATCCTCAAATTTTATGACCGTATCCGCACCGTCAGGAATCGGCGCGCCAGTCAGGATCTTGGCCGCAAATCCGTTCCCCACCTCGCGCTGCGGCAGATGCCCTGCGGGGATTTCCTGATTGATCTTCAGTACCGCCGGCGCATCCTTGCGCGCCTCTTTCGTATCCGCGGCGCAAAACGCGTAGCCGTCAAACGGGCTGCGGTTAAACGGCGGAAACGGTATTTCCGTGCGAAGATCCGTTCCCAGCACGCGCCCCAGCGCCGTGCTGACAGGAATCTCTTCCGTCTTTTCTTCGATATGAAGATTCAGCAGCAATTCCGCCGCTTCCCGCACCTCGAGTTCTTTTCGCATGAATTTGTCTTCCTTTATATATATTAT
>WRFF01000081.1 GCA_009778945.1 Clostridiales bacterium
ACGTTTTTTGTCGGTTCCACATAATAAAAATTGATATTACCTGCGTAAATAACTGCGATATGATGAAGTACGACCAAGCCGATCAAGGCCATGCGGAGATGGTCGATGAAGATCAGCCGGTCTGGCTCCAGTTTCGATCCCGTTTGAATTCCTGACATGATATACCTCCTTCGGGCAGATACGGTTTCACTACTATAGTTTACGTCGATTGAAAATGATAAGTGCCGACTATTGTACGATAAAACTCTAATTCTGTCATGATCTGAGAGTAGTACGATCCAAATGTTATTTGCTCTTGTGCACCGTGGAATTCAAGCTCATTATATTTCTCCTTGATCTTTTGTTTCGCACAGTCAATATTTTGTTGTATCTCACTGATAAATACGTAACAATCACCTGCTCTATACCTTGCCATTTTCTCGTTCCTCCTTAAATAAACCGTAACGTGCCCAGACACATTGAAAACACCACATCCCATTCAATATAGTCAGAAAAGGGACAGGAAAATGTCCCCAAAATCATCTTCTCTTCATGAATACACACGTAAGAAACATTGTATATAGCCCCGTCGCTGGAGTTTGATGCAAAGCGTAAGAGAGCGATCGTATGTCCGTCATTTTCTCTATTGCCAACTCCAAATTCCTGATAGTTGGGTGTAGAGTGGGAAAGGATTTTCTGTTGTTCGGCGACAAGCCATACTGCGGCTTCGCCCTCGGTTTGACCTGCTTCGACTTTCACCGCTAAGGAGTTAATTGTAAAAACAAACTTATTCTCCATATCAGCCCGCACCACGCTCACCGCGCCGGGGACGGCTATACTTTGCGGCTTTTCTTCGTTAGGCAAATCGTGAAAATCCTCAGGCAGACAGATAGCCACGCCAATGTCCGGGAACTCTTCCCTGCACAATGGAAACGTGCCTTTTGTAGTTGTTATGGTATTTGCTGTATCCATTTCATTTTTTATTTATCTATTTGTTTTGGTTTTTATGCGATATAATACCTATTTTGTTATGTACATATCCGCATACGGATAATTGGTTTTGTCGATAATTTTGCCGGTACTGGCGTCTTTTATCGTAATTATCGTATTCCACTCATCCGGCGGTGTTCCAGACAAAACTTGATAGGTGCCGGCTTCACCCGCCATCAGGGAGTGGCACATTTGTCTTTCAAGCCCATTTTGGTTATAAAGTTTTAAATCTACCGATATCGTGATTTTCGTAAGCATATCGTCTTCATACTGCACATCTTTTATTGATTCGGTATTAGAATCATTTTGAAATTGCAAATTATTGTATATACCCTCTCTATATTTTTTTAATTGTGCAGGCGTGAAGGACAATGTTACGGTTTCGTCACTGTTAACAACCGCACCCGTGTAAAATTGAGGGTTTGGATTGTCCTGATACCCTTTCGCAAATTCCTCGGCAGTCATATTTTCTCCGCCAAATAGATTTTTGGGGATAACCGCTTTGATCAGCCCATCCTTACCAACTGGAAGTGTGCTGGGCGGAAGTACTACATTGGAACTACCTGCCTCCGCTTGGTCGCTGCTTTGCGACGGTGCCGTTAGCGGCGGGACTGACGTTTTCTGAGTACAGGAAACCCCTGCGATTAAAATCGCTGCTATGACTATCGTGCCGATTACATATTTCTTAATTTTCATAAGCTAAACTACCTTATTGGGATCATATGGCAAATCCGCAAGCGGATCATATGACGGAGAAGACGGATCTTGTGTACCCGGAATTATCATGGCGGGAGCTACCGCGCGACTGAATGCATCGATAGCAGCGTATATGACGACTGTTCCGACAAGCAAACCGACACCAAGTGCCGTTTTCGATGGTGGGTTGGATACGCCTATTGCAGCCCAAGTCTCATCATACCAAGAATCGTTTACGGACACGGAGTTCTGTATGGAAGAAGCTTTAGGCGGTTGTATTTGCTTGCTTACATCAAGGCTTGTAGTCACCCCTAAGGGGTTTGTTTCAGGATCAATTATGCTCGTAAATATTACGCTTATTGTATTGCCAGTGGGCAAGATGCGCGAGTTCCACGCAGCAGCCATTCCTTTATAGGTAGTCTGAACGTTAACGCCATCTGTACCCACTGCAAAAATAAAGTTTGAGCCCTTAGCGCCCAGTGCGTTTTTAAGATCCGCCAGCTGCCCTGCTACGGCAAGTTCTATTTCCCCAGTAGCGTTTGGGTTGTTGGCTTTCGCTTTTAAGTCCACTTTGTAGGAACATTTGGCGCCGTTCGCGTAAAATGTGTATTCAAACATGCCGTTTGTTGTTATCGCTGGGTTTTCGCCCGTCGCTGCCAAGGCTTCGGCAAGCGCCTTCTCCATTTCCGTTGCTTTATCTTTATTCGTCTCCAAAAGCATCAGGGATATTTGCGCCCCGATGAACGATTTCAGCATATCCGGATTGTTCTTAAACTCTTCGAATACCATCTTCGGTACAGCCATGGGGTCGGCAAACTCATTGCCAATCCGGTTGTCGAGATTGAAGAACGGCGTGATGTTGTTGTCGTAAATCGACTGCATCTTCCCGAGATGTTGCAAACATTCATCGTAATATTTATCCTTGTCCTTATTTTGTATCTTGGAGATGTTGTCGCCATTTGCCTCCTCAATAGCATATTTCGCTGTGTCCTCAACACGGTAGGTTGCGTCGGCAGGCCCGACTATCCTATAGTATTTCTCCGACGTCGGCGTGATGGGCGGCAGCGCAAAAGCCAGCGCAAGCTGCGTCTTTACCTCCTCCAGAAACTCCGCCACACTCGACATCCTCACCTGAATTGTCGCGTCGGATGATATTGGGGCAAGCAGCGTCTTCATCCCTGTCACAGTACTGTCGATCTTCTTTTTCAAAACTTCCAACTCAAACGTATGCGCCGCCGCATAGCTGTCAATTTCGTCACGACGTTCGGTAAGCGCTTCTACTGCGGAACCTGACTGCGTGTCGAGGAAACTTTGCGTCTGGTCAAGCGTCGTTTTGCCCGTGTCGATATTTTCAAGATAAGCGGCCAACTCTTTGCTGATTTTTTCAAATGTATTATAATCGACCTTGATCGTGTCTTTCATCACATCTGATCCTTCCTCAATTGGGCAGAACGCTGTTCGCGTTGTTTTTTATACTTTGCACATTGTGATTCTCTGTCTCTTCGCTTAGCATTGCGGTTGTATGCAAACCATCCGAGTAGTGTGTTAATTCCTTTACCATATTTGTGATATCCCCGCTGGACAGTTCCCGCAGAACAGCCGAAATCCGCTCGGCAAAATTTGAAGAATATCTGTCCAGTTCGCCTGCATAGTTATTAAATGTAGACTTCTCCTTCTCGTAAATCGGAATCACTTTAATTGTGACGACATCCACTTGCGTATACATCGTTTGCCAGTCTATTGTAATTTGCGATATCCCAGCCATATTCGTGCGCCTCCTGTACCACTGTTACCACTGCCTCTGTCCTCGGGAAAAACCGTTCAAGGTTTCTCCCGGGCTGAACCCAAAAATCCGTCAACCCCTGGCCATCTTAGCTGCCGCATCGTCCGCCGCCTGATAGTTGTCGGCGTTTGTCTTGATCTGCATGGCAATGTACGGGATCAGCTCGTTGTACAGCTTGTCAAGCGCGGGTTTGACTTGGTTTCAAGTGTTCTCAAACTCCTGCGCCGCCTGATTGTCCCATACGCTTCTCAGTTTCGCCGATATGGCTCTGCATACGTGCAACAAAGTCCGAAAGCGGCGGCTGCTCGCTTTGGATTTTGTTTGCGCATCTGCGCATCACCTCATAGTCTAATGTCATGTTCGTTCCCATTGTGTTAACTCCCATCAACCAACTTTGTTTTACTTGTCTTTTGGCAAAAGCGTCCAGACCCATGAATGTTTGGATTTTTCGTCCCGCATGAACAATTCATGACTGAATACCATCGTCCAAACCTCGCCAATCTGACCCGCGTAATAGTAGCCGACTACGCGGTCAGAATCGTTATACGCCGGCAGACGGTCTGCCGGGACAGGCGTTCCGGTGTTATCCTTCCACGCATCCTCAAGGGTTCTTGCAGATATGGTTTTGCTTTCCTTGTTCCCGTTTTCATATTCCCGGTAAATGATAAAATTATACATTTCAAACCTCCTGGCACCGATTCTGTCATCTTAAACAGCCACATTTACTATAGCACTTTTCAAATGACATTCCTACTTTCGGGTCACCGCGAAATCAGGAGGCAACAATGCCTGTCAGGCTGAAGGTGTTCGCTTCCGTGATCCGCACGGGCAGGAAGCGGCCGGCCAAAGAAGCGCTGTGCGTATCCGCCCCGCTTCCGCCGTCCATCGAAAAATTTACGAGTTTCCCGCCGAAGGTGCGGCCGGCGAAACGCCCTGCGCCGGCCTTCGCGGGGCCTTCGGCAAGCACCTCCTCCGTGCTCCCGACATAGAGCCGGTTCTTTTCGAGCGAGATCGCGTTCAGGCGCTCCACCATGCGGTCGAACCGCGCATGTTTGATTGACTCCGGCACCTGTTCCGCATAATCCGCGGCGGGCGTGCCGGGGCGCGGCGAATAGAGGAAGGTGAAGGCCGAATCGAAGCGCGCGCGTTCGATCAGGTCCATCGTTTCCTCGAAATCTTCATCCGTCTCGCCGGGAAAGCCGACGATAAAATCCGTCGTAATCACGATCTCCGGATTTGCGGCGCGCAGCTTCCGGACGAGTTCCAGATATGCTTCTTTCGTATAACGGCGGTTCATGCGCGTGAGGACGCGCGTGCTGCCCGCCTGTACCGGCAGGTGGATCGAAGGGCAGAGCTTCGAAAGCCCGCCCGCTGCGGAACAGCCGTCCGCGCCGCGCGCAAACAGCGCAATCAGGCGGTCCGACAGATCCTTCGGATGCGAAGTCATGAAACGGATGCGCGCGAGCCCCTCGATCGCATTGACCTGCCGAAGCAGCCTCGGGAAATCCGTCTCGCCTTTCGCATGGCCGGGAGAATTCCCCTTTATCAGCGCTTCCCCGCCCCTTGCAAAAACACCGCTATACGAGTTCACGTTTTGCCCGAGCAGCGTGACTTCCTTCGCGCCGGCCTCCGCCAGCGTCCGGACCTCGTCCAGGATCGCCTCCGGCTCGCGGCTCACCTCGCGGCCCCGCGTATAGGGCACGATGCAATAAGTACAGTAATTATCGCAGCCGTACATGATATTCACGTAGGCTTTGAAACGGAAGGAGCGCGCCGCCGGCAGATTCTCCGCGATGCCGGCCCGCTCGGCCTGTATCCGGACGAGCGGGCCGGCTGTTTTTGCTATACGTCCGGGGTATGCGGCGGCCCCGCCGCCCGACGCAGCGTCCTCTTCAACCGCAATGCGGTTTCGGGCTTCCGCCGCCGCAAGCAGATCCGGCAGTTCATGGATATTATGCGTTCCGAAGACGAGATCCACCCAGGGGTGTTTTTCACGGATGCGCCGCGTAACGGCGTCCTGCTGCATCATGCAGCCGCAGGCCGCGATCACGGCGCGCGGATTCCGCTCTTTGATATGCTTCATCTGCCCGAGCAGGCCGAAGAAGCGGTTGTCCGCATTCTCGCGTACGCTGCAGGTATTGACGACCGTTATGTCCGCGTCCCGCGCGCCGCCGGACGCCGGGCCTTCCGGTTCCGCAGATCCAGGCAGCCATGCGGATTTTTCAGAAAGCGGCACATAACCCGCCTGCTGCAGCAGCCCCGCGATCGTTTCGCTGTCCCGCTCGTTCATCTGGCAGCCCATCGTGATGATTTGATATGTTTTCGCCATATTGTTAAGTATACCCTATAATAATGAATGGAAACTATTTACAATTCATCAAAATCATGATAATTTCTATATTATGGAAATTTCGTCAACCCCAAGAAGGCCGCTTGTCCTTTTCACCGGCGCGTTTGCGCTTGGCGTCTGTTTTTGCTATCTCTTCGCGCCCCCCGCATCGGCGCTGATTGCCGGCGCGCTCCTCGCCGGCATAACCCTGGCCGCGGGGCGTAGCTCCGCCACATACAAAGCGTGGATCTCGCTCCGGCATATCCGCTCTGTCCCATCGCCCCCTTCCGTCCCGCTTTTCCCTTCCATCTTGTCCCTTCCGTTTGTCTCCCTTCTTGCGGCGGTTTTTTGCTGCGCGGCGCTTTACGCGCACGCCGCCTTCACGGAAAAAGACCCTTTGGAAGCCCTGATGCAGGACGGGCAGAGCCCGTCGGCGCGGGTCGAAGGCGTCGTGCTGGCCTGCCAGCAGCCGGACGCCGCCCGGCTTACGCTGACGATCCAAAGGGACGATCAAAGGAAAACGCTTGTCCGCCTGCGCGGCACGGAAGGCCACCTGCCGGCTCCGCGCGATCTCGTCGGCGCACGCCTCGGCTTTCAGGGTACGCTCTCCTATCCCGACACGGCGGGCAATCCCGGCGGGTTCGATTATCGCCTCTATCTGCTGTCCGTGGATATCCGCGTGATTGCGGACGGTTATGTCGAGATGACAGACGTCTCGCCCGCGCCCTTCCCCTGGTCCGTTTATCACCGAATCGCCTGCGCCAAATACGCGTTCCTGGACCGTTTGGACGAGACGCTTCCGCCGGAACAAGCCGCGCTCTTCGCGGGCATGATGTTCGGAGGCCGCGAAGGGATCGACGACGAGACTTACGCCCTGTTTCAGCGCGGGGGCGTCGCGCATATCCTCTCGGTCAGCGGCCTGCATGTCGCCATGGTCTACGCCTTTGTATCCGCCGTTCTCGGAAAGCGCCGCACGAAGGCCTTCTATTTCACCACGCTCGGCGTGTTGTTTTTCTACGCGGTGCTCTCCGAATTTTCCCCGACTGTCACGCGCGCCGTGCTGATGATCGGGATCCATATCGGCGCAAAGCTTTTGCACCGCCGATACGATATGCTGACCGGCGTCTGTGCCGCCGCGCTTCTTATGCTGTTGGTTCGCCCGCTCTGTCTCTTTGGCACAGGTTTTCAGCTCTCGTATCTCGCCGTGATCTCCCTCTCCTTCGCACTGCCGTTTCTCACCCGCTTCACCGGTTTCCGAAACCGCCTGACCGGAAGGACGCTCACGGGCCGCGAACGGGGGATTGCGTTGGAGAGGCGTCCGGAAACGCTCCGGCGCGCCGCCGTCTTTTCGTTTCTGCTCCCCTCCTTCGTGATCCAGCCTTTTCTGATGCCGATAACCGCTTTCCGTTTTCACCTGATTTCCCTGTCCGCGTTCGTCGTCAACCTCGCCGTGATCGCACTCTCCGCATTGATTGTGCCGTTCGGCCTTGTCCTCTTCGGACTGACGGCGCTGGCTTATGCCTTACCGGCGCTTGCCCCGGCGCTTGACTTCCCGTGCGGCGCGCTTGCCTCCGCAGCCGGTTTCCTCGTCGAACTCCTGTCCGCATCGGTGCGGGCGGGCGACGCGCTCCCTTTCGGCAGCTTTCGCGTATGCGCCCCGTCCGCCGCCTTTGTTCTGTTTTTTTACGCGATCCTGTGGTTTCTGATGTCCGACAGCTTCGCGCTCTTTCTGTATCACAATAAGAACAGGAAAACGGCGGCGCTCCGCCTTGCCGCCCTCGCGCTCGCCTGTGCGCTCTGCGGCCTGTCGCCGGTCTGCCGGCCGGACACCGCCGCGTACACCTTCGTGGACGTCGGGCAGGGCGACTGTCTGCATATCCGGACGCCCGACGGACGCAACTATCTGGTGGACGGCGGCGGCTCGGAAAATTATGAAATCGGAACGAAAGTATTGCTGCCGTATCTCTATCATAACGGCGTGGGCCATTTGGATGGCATCTTTGTCTCGCACCTGCATACGGATCATTTCAAAGGGCTCTCCGAACTCGCGCGGGAGATGCGCGTCGACGCCTGGTATGTGTACGCGGGTTCC